>NZ_JBRILQ010000055.1:0-24512 GCF_052977045.1 Shewanella sp. 125m-7 | reverse complement strand
TACACCATCAACGATGCTGAAGGCAACGTCTCCGAGCCGATCACCGTCAACGTCGATGTCAATGCCATCGATGATACCGCCCCAAATGCACCAAAGGTACTGATTGTTGATGACAGTAACCCTGTTATCGGTAATACAAATCCTGGCGATGGTTGGTTAAATCCTGATGAAATAGTCAGTGGTGGCGCGAACATCCAGTTAAAGGTGGAAGTTGATCATACAGACTTATTAGCAGGCGGTTCAGTTTCTCTCAACATCACTAATGGCACCTCCATATCGACTGTTGTTCTTAGCTTAAGTGCTACTGGAGAGTTGATTGTTACAGGTGCGTCTTCAACCGCTACCAGCCAATTTAGTTACGATAATGGAGTGATTACGTGGTCTGAAGAGACACCAAATGAAACATCAAGCATTACTGTTGAAGCGACTCAAACTGATCTTGCTGGTAACGAGTCCGGCCCTGGAAGTGATACGGCAGCGATCAACACTGTCGATGCCAACGATGATGCTCAAGGTAGCTCATTTAGCGCCAGTGCTAGTTCTAGCGATAACTGGGGGACCGAAAATGGCACTCAAGAAAATCCACTATTTACTATCAGTGCGATAAATGCAGATGGCTCAACAGGCGTCGTCAACTACTCAAGTGACGCTAATAAATTAGGCGTTTCAGGCACCCCAAGAACAAGCGGTGCAACAGAAAAACAGATAGAGTTCAACGCTGAAACGGGTCAATCTGAAGGATTAGTCTTTAGCTTTAATGGCCTAGTCAATAAGGCAACCTTTAATGTAAGCAACATGTTCCATACCGAGGAAGGCGGTGAACAGGGCGTATGGAAGGCTTATTATCAAGGCGAACTCGTTGCAATGGAGACTTTCAAGACTGAAGGCAGCAATAGCGGCGAGTTCAGCATAGATACCGGCAACTTGGTATTCGATACGTTAGTATTTGAAGCAACTTACACTGTAGATGAAGAGTCCCAGGCTAATCCTGGTGGAGATTCATCTGACTATTACCTGACTTCAATTGTCGTTTCAGGTCCTGAATTAGGCGGCGATGCACTAGTCGTAAATGAAGGCGAAGTACTAACCGCATCATCTATCGAAGAGGGCTTATTATGGAACGATACCGATTTAGACCATGATACTAATGGTCATAACCATCAACATACTGACTCTTTCTCTATCACGGCAGTTAATGGTCAAGGGATCCAGGCTAGTAGCACAATTATCTTAGATAGTGGCGCAAAGCTCACAATCAATGCTAATGGAACTTACAGCTACGATACCAATGGCGCCTTTGCATCTCTCGCCGCAGGAGAGGTTACTAAAGAAACCTTTACCTACACCATTACCGATGAGCACGGCGCGACTGATACCGCCACTGTCACCATTAATATTATTGGTACCAATGACGCTCCAGAAGCGTTTGCTAATCGCTACCAAGTTAATGAGAGCGAAACCATTACTGGTAACATCATCACTGACGATAATGATAATGACAGTACAAATGGCAGTGGTGTTGACTCCGATATCGATGGCAATCCTCTAAGCATTACCCATATCGATGGCGTAGAGCTGACATTTGTTAATGGCACAGCAACTGTGTCTGTTAAAGATGGCAGCCTAACCATCAACCAAGATGGTAGCTTTAGCTATACCCATGATGGCTCGCAGACTGTACCGACTAGCTTTACCTATACCATCAGTGACGGCCAGGGTGGCAGCGATACGGCGAGTGTAAACTTCGATGTAGTGCAGACTCGAGATTACGGTTTTGTGGGCGGTACCGACGGCAACAACACTTTACAAGGTAGTGATAACCACGACATTATCGTTAGTGACACTAGCGGCTTACAGATTGTTGCTGGTGAAGATTATAATCTGGCCTTTATCCTCGACTCTTCTGGCAGTATGTCTGACGAAATCACTCAAGCAAAAACGCAATTAACCACTGTTTTCAACACGCTATTCAATAGTGCTAATGGCGAGCATGCTGGCACAGTCAATGTGCTGTTTGTTGATTTCGCAGCAAATACTAAGACAAATATTTCAGTCGATTTATCTAACGGTGATTCTCAAGCGGCACTTACGCAGTTACTCGCAGCGGTTAATGCAGTTAGTGCAGGCGGAAACACAAATTATGAAGCATCATTTGAGAGCGTCATAGAGTGGTTTGATAGCGCCGACATTGCTGGTAATGGTGCCAACAACCAAACATTCTTCATTACAGACGGCCAACCAACAACGCATACTCATAGTGAAATAGATACTCTATATGTTGGAGTAGATTCTCAAACGGGTAACTTCCTAACTTTAAGTGAAGTACTAAACGCTAACTCTTATAGTTTTGGTGACACTATCACGTTAAATGGCAAGGTGTTGGTCGATTCTGACGGTAATGTATATTCAGTCTATACCGATGTTCATGAAAAAATAGGCAGCATCGAACAAGATGGTAATACATTGAAATATGACGACGAGCACAGTGATTTAGGCTTGCATCAATTCAGTCTATTAAATGCAGTTTCTATTGTTAATGCCATTGGTATTGGAAGTGGTGTTACAACTGATGTACTTAAGCTTTATGACACAGACGGAAACGTTCAGGCCGCTGTTGATGTCAGTAATCTTGCAAGTGTTATTTTGGGGAATACAGTCGAACTAACTCAAGGGCGAGACGACGCACTAGGTGGAGAAGGCAATGATATTATCTTTGGCGACCTTGTCCAATTAGATAATATTACTGGCCAAGGATTTACAGCCTTACAGAACTATGTAGCAATAAAAACCGGAACAGATACTGGCAGTATTGACTTGCAAGATATCCATAGTTACATCAGTACTCATATTGATGAATTTGATATATCAGATGCCAATGATGGCAACGATATCTTAAACGGTGGTGAAGGTAACGATACCTTATTCGGTCAAGGTGGTAATGATGAGTTAATCGGTGGTCTGGGTGCAGATACGATGATTGGCGGTCTAGGGGACGATGAAATGACAGGTAATGAAGGAGCGGATACGTTCGTTTGGACCAGTGGTTCAGTAGATGGCTCTGATACCACCGACCATATTACCGACTTTGACTTAGCTGAAGATAAGCTTGATTTAAGCGATATCCTGCAAGGTGATACTGTCAGTGAACTTGCTCAACACCTGAGCTTTACAGATGAGAATGGCTCTACCAGTATCAATATTGATACTGATGGGGATGGCGGTTTTGATCAACACATTGTGCTCGATGGTGTCGACCTAATTGGTCAGTTCGGTAGTAATGAGGCCGACATTATATCTGGACTATTAGGTAGTAATGGAGACGGCCCACTTATCGTCAGCACGTCATCTGGTGCCGCAGCGACTCAGGCGGTTAATGGCCCCGAACCTTTAGATGAACAATTGAATCCAAATAGCTTTGCTATGCTGCCATAGAAAAGAAGCAACTTAGTGGCCAGTGGCAAAACTGGTCACTATGTTCGATACTTTTAATAATAAATATAAATAATAAAATCTTAAGGATAAGTCCCCAAGGTGTCAGTTTCAGATTCTAAGAACACTGAGCAATGGACGATTTCAGCCTCTCAACGAGTGATGGTCGACCCACTGCTAGACAGTTTAGTGTTACTCACCGAGCATTTCGGTAGCCCGTGCTCCAGCGACTCGCTGGCAGCAGGCTTGCCTATGCAAGGACACGTATTAACACCAGAATTATTGCCTCAAGCTGCCAGTCGCGCCGGACTAGCGGCTAAGTTGTCGCGCAAGGGATTAAACGAAATATCCCCTATCCTGCTGCCCTGCATCTTATTGCTAAAAGACAAGAAAGCCTGCTTACTGCGTGAATTTGATATCGAACAAGATAAAGCGGTTATCCAGCTACCTGAAACCGGCGGCAAAGAAACGCTTTCGATTGAAGAGCTCGAAGCACTCTATGTGGGCTATCTGTTTTTAGTGAAGCAAGAATATCGTGGTGATATGGGCTTAGATGTTCATCTACACGAGAACAAATCCCACTGGTTACTACAAACAATTAAAGACTCAGCCCCCATTTACCGAGATGCCCTTATCGCATCGGTATTGGTTAACTTATTTGCCCTAGTGTCACCGTTATTTATTATGAATGTGTACGATAAAGTCGTACCGAATTTGGCATTCGACTCTTTATGGGTACTGGCGATAGGTGCCGGTATTGCTTATATTTTTGACTTAATCATGCGCCAATTAAGAAGCTACCTTATTGACGTTGCAGGTAAGAAAGTTGACATCATCGTATCGTCTCGGCTTTTTGCCAAGGCCATCGGTATCCCACTAGAAAAGCGCTCGCCTAGCGTCGGTGGCATGGCCAAGCAGCTCGGTGAGTTCGACAGTATTCGCGATATCCTCACCTCTGCGACCATCACAACCTTGGTCGATCTGCCTTTCGCGCTGTTTTTCTTAACCATTATCTATCTTGTTGCCGGCGATCTCGCCGTTATCCCGCTTATCGGTAGCTTCATCATTATTGGCTATACCTTGATTATGCAGCCAAAGCTTAAGGCTGCAATTGACGAGAGCAACAAGTTTTCAGGCCTAAAGCACGGCCACTTAATCGAGTCACTAGCCTCAATTGAATCGATTAAATCCAGCGGCGCCGAAGGTCTAGTGCAGAAAAGCTGGCAACAGATGATTGGCCATACGGCGAACTGGCAACTGAAATGCAAAAAAATAACTACCTCTGTGACCAATGTGGCGACATTTGTAGTGCAAACCTCCGTTATTTTTGTGGTAATTTTAGGGGTATACCGAGTCTCTGAAAATGAAATATCCATGGGTGGCATCATTGCTGCGGTGATTTTATCTAGCCGCGCAATTTCTCCCATGGCACAACTTGCAGGCCTAATGACCCGTGGGAATCAAACTGCTAGTGCCCTGCGTCAACTTGATGAGCTGATGACGCAAGAAGATGAATTTGAAAACAAAGGCCACCTTGTTAGTCGACAACGTTTATTAGGTCAAATAACCGCGCACCATATCGGTTTTAGCTATCCCGGTTCAGAGCGCCCCATACTGCACCCATTATCGATAAATATCGCTCCCGGTGAACGTGTAGCGATCATTGGTCGCAACGGTTCCGGTAAAAGTACCTTAGCCAAACTATTAGTCGGCCTATACCAGCCAACTAAAGGCAGCTTAACCTATGACGGTATCGATTCTGCGCAGATCCATCCTAGCGACTTAAGACGAAACTTCGGCTACTTGCCGCAAGATATCACTTTGTTTCATGGCACGATTCGCGACAATATTTTATTTGGTACCCGCCAAGTATCTGAGCACCAATTGATCCGAGCCGTGCAGCTTTCTGGAGTGAATTTATTTACTAACCTAGAAGCCGAAGGCCTAGATCAGCAAGTGGGTGAAGGTGGCCGAGAGCTCTCTCGCGGACAGCGACAAACCATTGCCCTAGCCCGTGCAACATTGAATGACCCGCCGGTATTGTTAATGGATGAGCCAACAGCGAGTCTCGATGCTCGAGCAGAGAAACAGTTTATTAATGCTATGCATAATGTCAGTAAAGACCGCACCCTGCTGCTTATTACCCATAAGATGCACCTACTCAACCTCGTCGATCGCATCATAGTCCTGGATCGTGGCCACATTGTTGCCGATGGCCCTAAAGCCGAGGTGCTTAAGAAGCTTAATGACGGCTTATTAGCGGGAGCAGCAAAGTAATGAGTAAGCACTTAACCACGCATGATTTAGAGATGGTCGATGACGTTTACGGTGCGATGATGACTGATGCACCAACCAGCCATAGATTAATCATTTGGGCACTATCTGCATTGGCCATTACCTTTCTAATTTGGGCCTATTTTGCAGAACTCGATCAAGTGACCACAGGTATGGGCAAAGTTATTCCCTCTTCCCAAGTGCAAGTTATTCAAAGTTTAGATGGCGGGATCTTACAAGAGATGTACGTCCAAGAAGGCTTCATCGTCACTAAGGGCCAGCCTCTAGTTCGCATCGATGCAACCCGTTTTCAGTCTGATTTTGCCCAGCAAGAGCAAGAAGTCAATAGCTTACAAGCTAACGTGATCCGTTTAAATGCAGAGCTCAATAGTATCACTATCTCAGCAATCACTAATGACTGGCGCGAGCAGGTAAAAATTTCCCCTCAGGCTTTAATATTCTCGTCAAATCTAGAAGAAAACGAGCCTGAACTGACAAGCCGTCAACGTGCAGAGTATGTAGGTCGTCTCGATAACTTGAGCAACCAACTCGAAATTCAAGCAAGACAGATCCAACAACGAAATCAAGAGATCCAAGAGCTAGCGTCAAAAATTAGAACTCTCACAACCAGCTTCCAATTGGTGTCACGAGAACTTGAGCTCACCCGGCCGTTAGCAGAAAAAGGCATTGTGCCTGAAGTCGAGCTATTAAAGCTACAACGCGTCGTCAACGATATTCAAGGCGAGCTATCTTCACTGCGCCTGCTGCGTCCTAAAGTAAAGTCCACCATGGATGAAGCAATTCTTAAAAGGCGCGAGTCAGTGCTTATATACGCGGCAGACACCCGCGCGCAACTAAACGAGATGCAAACAAAGCTATCACGCATGAACGAGGCGCAAGTCGGCGCACAAGATAAAGTCAGCAAAGCCGAGATAGTCTCACCAGTCAATGGCACAGTCAAAACAGTGCATATCAATACCCTAGGTGGCGTCGTTCAGCCCGGTGTAGACATCATAGAAATCGTGCCATCTGAAGACAAGCTATTGATTGAGACTAAAATTGTCCCTAAGGATATCGCATTCCTACATCCAGGTTTACCCGCTGTAGTCAAAGTCACCGCTTATGACTTTACCCGCTATGGTGGCTTAAATGGCGTAGTCGAGCATATCAGTGCCGATACCACTCAAGATGAAGAGGGAAATAGCTTTTATATTGTGAAAGTTAGAACAGAGTTTTCTAGCTTAACCAAGGACGACGGCACCCAAATGCCTATCATACCAGGGATGTTAACCTCGGTTGATGTCATTACAGGGCAAAGATCCGTTTTAGAGTACATACTTAATCCAATATTACGGGCTAAAGATACGGCGCTCAGGGAGCGTTAAGCCCGATAAAAAACGACCAGGAGGGGTTAACATGGATAGCAGCACAATACGGCAGTTAAAGCGCAGTGCACTCGCACTAGCTGTCAGCGCGCTGATAATACCGGCATCAGCTTCTAGCCAAACGCTAGAGCAAGCGGTAGCACACACACTGGATACCAATCCAGAGATAAAAATAGCATTCAACCGCTTTAAAGCGCGAGAAGAGCAAGTCAATCAAGCTGTAGCGGGCTATATGCCTACGGTTGATATCAGTGCAGGTTATGGCTGGGAGCAAACCAATAGCCCATCGACTCGTCGACGTGTAAATCAAGGCGATGTAAATAGCGATGGTGTCATTGAACTAGATCGCGGTGAAGCGGGTTTTAGCATCAAGCAGATGCTGTTTGATGGTTTCTATACTAGCAGTGAAGTTGATAGATATAGCTTCGAAGCGAGTGCTGAACAATGGGCGCTCTTTGCTGCAGCCGAAGATATGGCGTTAGATGTATCAAAAGTCTATATCAACTATATTCGTAGCGAACAGGTACTGACTTTGGCGGAGAAAAACCTTCAAAGCCATAAAGATATCTATGAGCAAATTAAGCAACGTACCGATTCTGGCCTAGGCTCTACGGCAGATTTATCGCAGGTCACTGGCCGCTTAGCGCGTGCTAACGCTAACGTTATCTCTGCACGTAACAATTTTTACGATGCTAAATCTCAGTTTGTTCGCATCGTTGAGCAACAACCTGAAGACATGATAGTACCAGTACCTGATGCAGACATGCTGCCTGCAGATCTTAGCACCAGTATTATGATGGCCCAAGATAACCACCCTATTCTTAAGTCTGCAACTAGCGATATCAATGCAGCCGAAAATGAGAAAGATTCCGCTCAATCAAATTACTACCCAAAGGTTACCTTAGAGCTTGATGGTAATTGGAACAACAATTTGGATGGTGAAGACGGTATATCTGGTTTAGGTGCTTTCCAAACTGATGTTGGAGGCCATAACAATGACCTCGTTGCCATGGTGCGCCTCAAGTACAACCTATTCGCCGGTGGTCGCGATCTCGCTCGAGAGAAAGAAGCTGCGTATAAAGTGGGTGAAGCGAAAGAGATCCGCCAACGTGCCCACAGACAAGTAGTCGAAGGCGTGAATTTAGCCTGGAATGCCTACGAACTGCTGACGCCACAAAAAATGTATATCCGAGAGCACGTAATAGCAGCCAAAGACACTCAAGTCGCTTATAGCCAGCAATTTAACTTAGGTCAGCGTAGCTTATTAGATCTGCTCGATACAGAGAACGAGCTTTTTGAAGCCAGAAAAGATTACTTAGCATCTGAGTATGACGAAATCATTGCCCAGTATCGTGTATTAAATGCCACAGGCCAGTTACTCAACTCACTGCGCGTGACCAGACCTGATGTTTGGCAAGGTGAAAGAGACTACGAAGGAGGAGTCCCACAATGAAGACCATAATATTTTTATTAAGTATCGCCATTCTTGGCGGCTGCTCAATGCGTGACATTGCCACTATGGATCAACCAGCAACGCAAGTTAACGATCTTAGCGATGTAGACCATGATGGTGTTATTGTTGCCAGAGAGCGCTGCACAGAAACAACATTAGGTGCAACGATTGATAATTATGGTTGCGGTAAGATCAAGCCGATTAATGAGCGTCAGGAGCTTAAAGTTCTGTTTGCCAATGACTCTTACTATATCGACCCTCAGTATTATCCACAGGTCGAAGTTATCGCAACCTTTATGCGCGATTACCCGAACACCCAAGCTGTCATTGAGGGACACTGCAGTAAGACAGGAAGCCATGAGCATAACCAAACACTATCTCAAAACCGTGCCAATGCAGTCAGTTCTTTGCTTGCTGAGCGTTTTGGTATTGATTCAGGTAGGCTTAGTGCTATAGGTTATAGCTTCGATCGCCCGATTGACCCAACTCACACGGCATCGGCTCATAAGGTAAATCGTCGTGTTATCGCTGAACTTACAGGTGATGACACCACTGCAGATATGAAGTGGCACATCTACACGGTAGACCAAGAAGTTAAGTAGTAGCAATAACGGAGCACCATGGTTGGCAGACTTTATCAATTAAAAAGAATACGAAAAGTCTGCCAATTCAAGTTGACGGTATTAGCTCTGTCCGTCTCTTGTCTTTATGCTACTCCGGTTCAAAAGTTAGATGCGGTCCATATTACCCAAACAATTGAGTCGCAATATGGCGAACGTGCGGGTAAGAGGATTAGGGCATGGTTTAAGATTTTAGATGAAGCTAAGGACTTACAAGAAAGCGATAAGATACTGATGGTTAATAATTTTTTTAACCTATTTCATTTTATCGATGACATAAAACTTTGGGGAAATAAAAACTACTGGGCAACGCCCATGGAGTTTATTGGAGTCAGTGGTGGCGACTGTGAGGACTTCTCAATCGCAAAATACTTTACACTGCTTCAACTCGGTGTTTCTGAGGATAAATTGCGCATTACCATGGTTAAAGCAACCAGCGTAAATCAGTACCATATGGTACTCGCCTACTATGAAACCCCCTCTTCAGTCCCCCTCGTTTTAGACAATCTTGATAAACAAATTAAGCCCGCGACTCAAAGAAAAGACCTGCTACCTGTCTATAGTTTTAACGGTCGACAGCTGTGGCTAAATAAAGAAAAAGGACGAGGTGTTCTAGCAGGTTCCTCATCTAAACTTGCAAAGTGGAATGACCTAAAACATCGCTTGGGTGTAGAACGCCTTAATCAACCCAAGATAAAACTGGAGTAGTTAACAAGATGACACTGTTTCGACAGATATACACACTACTGTTTGTGCTGTTTTTGTTGGTTGTAGCAAGCTTAGGCTATGTGCAGTTTACTGAAACCCAAAGCTTTCTCAGCAAACAGATGGAATCCGATCTCAACAATACCAGTCACTCACTCGGTATTATGCTAGTACCCGATCTCGAAGCGGGTGACATTGTTGGTGCAGAAACACTAATCAATGTGATTTTCGAAGGAGGCTACTATCAACAAGTTAAACTCACTTGGCTCGTCGATGGTAAACAACAGGTATGGGAAAACCCAGTCACAATTGAGGGCGTTCCCCAGTGGTTTATCGACTTAGATCTATTCAAAACGATTAAACGCGAAAGCACAATAACCTCAGGTTGGATCCAGTTAGCCCGCCTTGAAATCACTGCTCACCCAGGGTTTGGCTACCATGAGCTTTGGCGTACGATGACCAACGCCATCATTGTTTTTTCCATTCTATTTCTTTTTGCAATCATCTTTGCCCGTTTAGGCCTAACCTGGATCTTAAAGCCGCTACATGACATAGCACAGCACGCGAAAGAGATAGCTAACCGCAAATTTGGCCCTGATATGAAGCTGCCTAAAACAGCAGAGCTAAAGTCTGTCGTGCAAGCGTTTAATAGCATGTCTGAGCAGCTAAAACAGATCTTTAATTCACTCGATGAAGAAGTGGGTGAATTGAGAAAGAAAAACCTTATCGATCAAGTATCGGGTCTACCTAATCGCCAATACATGATGGGGCGCTTAAATAGCTGGCTGAGTGAGCCTAAAAGCGGCGCGTTAATGATGGCCAAATTTGATTGGCTGGAAGAAGTACACAGTAAATACGGTTATCAGGTCCGCGACGAAACCATCAAGTTGTTATCAGACAAAATGAAGCAACATTTAGAGGGTGTAACGCCTTCAGTGATCGCACGTATTGCAGCTTATGAATTTGCCTTTCTCATCACTAGTTCAGAGCATGAACAAACCAGTAAATACCTACAAACCCTGATCCGCACCATTAATCAAGAGATTTCAAAGGCGGGTTGTAAACCCAATGAAAGTTTTGCCATTGGTATTGCCGAGCGGAATGGCCAAATGTCTGTTACCGATATCTTAGCGCAAGCTGATAATGCACTGCAGAAATCGTTACAGGAAAACAAGGTGTTCCATTGGTTTGAGACCAATGAAAAACAGCTATTCACTCGAGAGCAATGGCGAGAGCATTTGAGTAGCGCGATCACCGAAGGTAAATTCAAGTTTAAATGGCAGCCTATTTTACTTAATAACACCGACTCTATTTTACAAAGAGAGCTCTATTGTCAGTTACAAATAGACGACAAGATGGTCCCTGCGGGGCAATTTATGCCCTACGTTGAACTCCTCTCGCTGGGTAGTCTGTTAGATAAGTGCTTGATTGAGACACTCCATAACAAGAAGCTACTTGAGAGAAACTTTGAGCCAATTGCGATTAATTTAACTTTCCAAAGCATCGGTGACCCTGAGTTCCATAAATGGCTTAATAAATTCCTACGATCATCGCCACTACGTGAACGGATCTGTTTTGATATACCTGAAGCTGCTGTTTATAGCGACGCTGAAGCCTGTCAGGCGCTTTGCGCTGTCATTCGGGATAATGGAGCTCACTTTGGTATTGATCACTTTGGTCGCCAGTTTGGCTCGATGTCGTACTTACAAAACTTACGCCCAAGTTACGTCAAACTGGATCAATCTTTCGCTTATTACGATGACAGTGAGCACAGCAGTGAGCTATGTCGCGCACTCATTAACGTGGCGAAAGGACTAGATATCGAAGTGATAGCGACGGGAATAGAGGAAGAAGCGCAGCTTAAACGCTTCAAACCATTAAAGACTAACGCTTATATGGGCTTTATCTCGCCGCCCATCGCAGTCGAATAGCATCGATAGTTAAAGATGCATTAGATAAAAATGAAATAGTTAAAAGGTCTCTTAGGAGACCTTTTTTTCTTTTAAAGGTTAAGGGATAGGAAAAGGCTAAGACGGTAAGAGCCGAAACTGCCGGAAAAGATAGGTCCTAGGTCCTAGGTTCTAAAGAATCTCCCCTAACCTTCCATTTTCTAATTCGTTAACCTGAGATATCGTTCTCAGTTTCATTTATAGATCTTAGGTTCTAGGCCCTGCTTTGCTGTCTTTGCCTCAGTGAGCTTGCAAACATTCCGCTATCCGTCAGCGAAGCGTTCGTCTTAGCTTTAGGTTTCCTAGGATCTTATTTCAAAACCTCATTGACGGGCTAAAGCCCGACCTACAATAACCAAATCTTGTCCGGCCTTTCCGTCAGTGAGTTTGCAAACGTTGCGCTATCCGCCAGCGAAGCGTTCGTCTTAGCTTTAGGTTTCCTAGGATCTTATTTCAAAACCTCATTGACGGGCTAAAGCCTGACCTACAATAACCAAATCTTGTCCGGCCTTTCCGTCAGTGAGCTTGCAAACATTCCGTTATCCGTCAGCGAAGCGTTCGTCTTAGCTTTAGGCTCTCTAAAACCTGATATCAAAACCTCATTGACGGGCTAAAGCCCGACCTACAATAACCAAATCTTGTCCGGCCTTTCGGTCAGTGAGCTTGCGAGCGTTCCGCTATCCGTCAGCGAAGCGTTCGTCTCAGCTTATGCTTTCCTAGGATCTGCTTTTCCAACTTTACCGTCAGTGAGCTTGCAAACGTTGCGCTATCCGCCAGCGAAGCGTTCGTCTTAGCTTTAGGTTTCCTAGGATCTAGTACCTCTCTCAGCTTTTCCTAGGACCTTTTTAAAAACGAAAAAAGCCTCTTGATTTCTCAAGAGGCTTTTCGAAAAGTGGTCGGTGATAGAGGATTCGAACCTCTGACCCTCTGGTCCCAAACCAGATGCGCTACCGGGCTGCGCTAATCACCGAAAATCTTTTATCTTACTTAACTTGCTAAATATCGAGTAAACTCGTTATTTATATATATGGTCGGTGATAGAGGATTCGAACCTCTGACCCTCTGGTCCCAAACCAGATGCGCTACCGGGCTGCGCTAATCACCGAGTCTTAGATGTTTAAAGAGGGTCACCCTCTGGTCCACTTCTTAACACAATCATGATATACTACCAAGTTGCGCTAATCACCGAGCCTTTACTACTTTTAAAACGTTAGGAAAATGGGGTGACTGATGGGGTTCGAACCCACGACAACCGGAATCACAATCCGGGACTCTACCAACTGAGCTACAATCACCACTGATATTTCCTACTAACAAAACTGCCGTTTCCATTCTGGTGCACCCAGAAGGATTCGAACCCTCGGCCTCACCCTCCGGAGGGGTGCGCTCTATCCAGCTGAGCTATGGGTGCCTGCCTTGTTAGCGGGACATATAGTAGGTTTAAAACGCCCATCCGTCTACACTTGTTTTGCTTTTTTTATGGTTTTTATGCTCGTTCGCTCAAGAATTGAGTGATCTGTATAATTTTCTGTCACAACCCACCCAGAAGCGTCAAAATAATGACTTGGATGTGAGCTTATTTCATGTTATCAATATGGATTAGTCTAAATCCTAACCAAATTATAAAATAGCGATTGGCGGAACGACAATGTTTAGGGAACAAACGTCTCAGTCTAAAACCACACTGAGGTTACATAAAAGGATTACTCGCTTAAAAGCCTTGGCGCTGAAATATAAGCGGGCGGAGATCACTCAAAATGCATTGTTAGATATTTCTAACTTTGCGGCGAGTGTTACCACACCAGCAGAATTTTATTCATCACTACATCAGTCGATCAATAAGCTGATCCCTGCTGACAACTTTTTTATCGCCACACTGAATTCCACAACAGGACGAATCGAAGTCCCATTCTTCCTCGATGAAAAAGATCTTAACCCGAATGACTGCTACCCCGAAGAAGATCTATCCGATACTTTATACAGCGGTTTAACTGGCTATGTGCTCAAAACTCAGCAACCATTAATCTGCAACGATGAGACCTTTCAGCTGCTTATTAAGTCAAAGCAGATCACTGCCCGTGGTAGTGATTGTCATCAATGGATTGGCACACCTATCAAAAGTGCCGACAGCACCATAGGTGTATTAGTAGTACAGAGCTATAGTCCAAATATTATCTATAGCGAGATGGAGATAGAGCTAATGAATTTCATTAGTCACCATATCTCAGGCGTTATTCAGCGTTTAGAAAACCAAGAGCAACTAGAACGAGCCATCGAGGCTCGCACAAAAGAACTCAGTATTGCCTACAACAAGCTCAAGCAAGAAGTGTACGAGCGCCGTAGAGCAGAGCGATTGCAAAAATCATTATTTGAGATTGCAGATTTGGCAAACGCCAACATCGACAATCAAGAGTTTTATGGCGAAATACATCGCGTCATTAGTCACCTACTGCCAGTTAATAACTGCTTTATTTCATTACTCAACGAACAACGTAATGCGTTGAGCTTTCCATACTTCGTATCCCAGCTTGACTTACCTGCACCTAAGTCGCGCATATTAAGCGATGGCTTAACCGAATATATCTTGCTGAATCACAAACCCAGGCTACTTGATAGCAATGATATTAACGCACTCATTCAGTCTGGTGAGCTCTACAGTGAAGCGCCTGAACTGAATGACACCCATGAGATTAATCAATGGATTGGTGTGCCACTCGTCATCCAAGGAGAAGTCCGAGGTGCACTGACGATTTACAGTTATAGCTATAATCAGCATTACCAAGAGAAAGACTTAGATCTACTGACTTTCGTCTCCCAACATATTTCAACTGCGATAGAAAAGAAGCTCTCAGCAGAGTCACTTAAGCTCAGTTATGAACAACTCGAAGATAAGGTCAATCAACGAACACAAGCATTAGCAAGTGTAAATAACGACCTCGAAAAAGAGATAGGACAACGTAAACGTATTGAGCATCAATTAGTTCACGACGCTAAGCATGACAATTTAACTGGTTTACCCAACCGCTCTATGTTTATGGATCGCCTAACTCAAGCCATAAAACATGTTCGTAGACATAGCTTAGAAAAGTTTGCAGTACTGTTTATCGATATGGACAGGTTTAAGCTACTTAACGATACTTTAGGCCATCTTGAGGGCGATCGATTTTTAATTGAAACGGCCAAGCGGCTGAACCTGTGTATCCGCAGCAATGACATGTTAGCCCGATTAGGCGGGGATGAATTTGTTATTTTTCTCGATAGCATTAATGACCAGCAAGACGCTAAAGATGTCGCAGAGAGAGTGCTTGCCGAATTGTCTCGCCCATACCAACTGGTTAATCAACACTTCAATTCAAGTGCCAGTATAGGCTTGGCGATGAGTGGCCAAAACCGTTCCGATACCAGTGAGTCGATATTGCGCGATGCCGACACCGCCATGTATCAAGCTAAATCGCAGGGAAAAGGCTGTTACGTCATATTCAATCATGGTGTAAACCAACAGCAAATCAAAGATATTAGACTCGAAAATGAACTAAAAAGTGCAATGAATAATGGCGAGTTGCAATTAAGCTACTTGCCGATAATGGCGTTAGAGACTAAACAAAATATCGCTTTTGAACCGAGATTATTCTGGCATCACCCAAGCTTAGGCAAAGTTAAACAGGCGCAGCTAAATAATATTGCCGAGCACTGCAATATGGTTATTGAACTCGATAATTACCTACTGCAACAAGTCAACAAAAGTGCAGCGCATATGCGCCAAAAACATGGTGAGAGTTTGCAGCTACAACTCTCAATATCAAGCCAACACCTAAACCATAAGCACGCCCTAAGAGCACTTAAAAACAAGCTTAAGCAGTGTAGCTTCGATACCAATAAACTAACGCTGTTTTTTAATGAGAAGTCTTTCGTGCAGAACACCAATAACCACATTAGCGCATTCGAAAGCCTCGCCACTCTTGATATCAATTTGGGTATAGAAGCTTACGGTAGTGCTCATAGCGCGGTTAGCAGCCTCACCTTCCTCCCCATACAAGCGCTAAAGCTCGACTCAAGTTATGCTGATCATCTTGATAGCACTCAGCATGTGAAGTTAGTTAAAGCGTACTTTAGCGCCGCACAGGCCCTAGAACTCGATGTGTTTGCGGTTGGAGTGAGTAGTTTGCAAGACTGCCAAATATTACAAGATATCGGCTTTAGTAAAGGTCAAGGTGTCGCACTAGGACAAGTGATTGAACTAGAGCTGAATCAAAAAGCGACTAAAGTGTGCGCATAACACTGATACCAACAGGTACAGCCCATGCGCACAGCGATTCATTAGCAGCAAAAACGCCATTACTTGTTTTTAAACATATCTCTTAAGTTAGCAATATTAGCCTTACCTGATTGCTGCATCTGCTCTGCACTTTGAACTGGTTTACGATTTTCCCAGATCAAGTCATCTTGAGGTAACTCCATCAAGAAGCGACTCGGCTCACAACGGATCGTTTCGCCAAACTGGCGGCGCTCACGGCAAATCACAAACCACAACTCTTTCTGCGCTCTGGTGATCCCCACGTAGGCTAAGCGTCGCTCTTCATCTACGTTATCTTCATCAATACTGCTTTGATGCGGCAAAATACGCTCTTCAGCCCCCACCATAAACACATAAGGGAACTCCAAACCTTTAGAGGCATGCAGTGTCATTAGCTGCACCTGATCGCCGCCTTCATCTTCGCTATTACGCTCCATCATGTCGCGCAGTGTCAAACGAGTCACAACCTCTGGTAATGTCATGCCCTCATCAAGATCATCGCCTTGCAGCATCTCGGTTACCCAACGATACAGCTCAGAAATATTCTTCATACGCATTTCAGCAGCTTTAGCGCTAGTACTGCTCTCGTACAGATAATCTTCGTAGTTAATCTTACGGATCAGCTGCTTAACCGCTTCAACAGGGTCACCACGTTCGGCGCAGTCGCCCATTTCAACCACGAAACGACCAAAATCATATAAACTCGACATCGCCGCTGGCGGTAATTCATGATTTAAGTCGGCCTCGAAGATCGCCGCAAACATAGAGATCTGTTTCTTGTTGGAAAAATTACCTAAGCGCTCAAGCGTTGCCGGACCAATACCGCGCTTAGGCAGGTTAACAATCCGCAAAAAGGCATTATCGTCATCAGGGTTCACCACTAAACGTAAGTAAGCCATGATGTCTTTAATCTCGGCGCGGCCAAAGAAAGACGTACCACCGCTGATCTTATAAGGAATACGGTTAGTCATCAGCGCTCGTTCGAGTAAACGTGACTGATGGTTACCCCGATACAAAATGGCATAATCACCGTAACTTGTTCGGCCAACAAACTTATGGCGGATCATCTCGGCAATCACTCGCTCTGCTTCTTGCTCTTCATTGGCCGCAATTAATACCCGTATTGGCTCGCCATAAGCCAGTTCACTGAATAACGCCTTTTCATAAACGTGAGGGTTATTAGCAATCAGGATGTTGGCAGCGCGCAAGATACGTTGACTCGAACGATAATTCTGCTCGAGCTTAATCAATTTTAATTTAGGGAAGTCTTTACCCAATAGCACCAAGTTCTGCGGCTTAGCGCCACGCCATGAATAAATCGATTGGTCATCGTCACCTACCACGGTAAAGCGCGCACGTTCACCCACAAGTAGCTTCACCATCTCATACTGACTGGTGTTGGTATCTTGGTACTCATCCACCAGCATGTATTGAATACGAGTTTGCCAGCGAGTGCGTACTTCTTCATTCTGTCTAAGCAATAACGTCGGCAGTAAGATCAAGTCATCGAAATCGAGTGCGTTATAGGCCTTCATATGTTGGGCATAGCGCTGATAAAGCAGGGCAAACAACTGTTGTTGTTCATCCTTCGCAAGTTTGCGAGCTTGCTCAGGAATAACAAGATCACCTTTCCAATTAGAAATGGTGCTGGCTAATGACTTAAGCAGATCTTTATCTTCATCTAACTCGTCTTGAGTCAGCTCTTTTAGCAGAGCAAAGGTATCTTGGTCGTCAAACAGTGAGAAGCCTGGCTTTAAGCCCACAACTTTATGTTCACGCTTAATGATCTCAAGGCCTAAAGTATGGAAGGTTGAGATCCATAACCCACGCGCTTCTTTACGTCCCATAGACTTCGACACACGCTCTTTCATCTCGCGCGCCGCTTTATTGGTAAAGGTTACCGCTGCGATATTGCGGGCTTTATAGCCACACTTTTCCACCAGATAAGCAATTTTATTAATAATTACTCTGGTTTTGCCACTACCAGCGCCTGCAAGTACTAAGCAAGGGCCGCTAACATAGTGAACAGCATCATTTTGTCCGGGATTGAGCTTCATGGGTGCGTTATAACCAAGATATTAAGGAAGGCGTTAAAGTAGGAATGATAGCAGAAAGCCCCCTGCAAGCGGAAAAGTTATCGACAATATCTCCGCTCTGTCTATTGGCAACTCTATTTTTCATCAATGTACTTATGAGCTTATTCACATTGCAGACGACGTTATTTGCGCTTCTCTATTGCCAAGGTTTTGGATGAAGATTACACTAATGAATGAACGTTCATTCATTTTAGGCGGTATCATGCACAATAAGTACGATCTTATTCTTCGCGCAGCTGAAAAAATTATCGCCACAGGTGGTATTCAAGGTCTATCAATGCAGCTAGTTGCGACTGAAGCAGGCGTAGCCGCAGGCACCATTTATCGCTATTTCAAAGATAAAGACCAACTTATCTTAGAGCTAAGAAAAGATGTTCTTTCGCAAGTTGCGACCGCCATATTGGAAGACAATCAAATAGGCACGATTGAGCAAAGATTCAAACGTATCTGGATGAAAATGTACAACTACGGAAAACAGCCCTCTCCAGCCAATTTAAGCTACGAGCAATATGCCAATCTTCCGATGATCAATACCCAAGAGATCCGCCAGTTGGAGATGCAGCTTTTCGCGCCACTGCAGCAACTATTCGAACAGGGAAAAGCCCAAGGGTTAATCCAAGCATTACCTCCACGCATGCTTTACGCATTAGCAATGGAGCCCGCGATGACGATGGCACGATCTTGCAGACGCGGACTTATTGAATACCAACCGAAAGATATTACTCTCGCCTGTGATCTATGCTGGCGAGCTATCCAAATTCCAACAACATCGACAATCTAAAGGAGTTATCAGGACATGAAAAAGTGGACACTGGTGATGATCATCATCGCAGTACTGGCCTTTGGTTCAGTCATTGGTTTTAATCTTTTTATAAAAGGTAAGATCGCCACCGCCATCGCTAATATGCCTGAAGCAGTGGCCCCTGTAACAGTCGTGGATGTCACCGAAAGTCAGTGGCAACCAACGATTAATGCCATTGGATTTGTCGAACCTAATCAAGGGGTCACCATCTCTAATGAGTTAGCAGGTGTTGTTTCAGCTATTCGTTTTGAAAACGGTAGTAAAGTTGAAGCGGGACAAATGTTAGTGGATCTCGATTCTCAGGTAGAAAAAGCCAACCTAAAGAGCAAGCAAGTGCAGTTACCTGCCGCAGAAGCTGACTTTAAGCGCCTAAGTAAGCTCTACAAGCAAAACTCGGTTTCAAAGCAAGATCTTGATAATAGCCAATCTAAATATCTAACTTTAATGGCCGATAGCGAAAGCTTGAGCGCAACCATTGGTCGCCGTCAAATTAAAGCGCCATTTGCAGGTTTAATCGGTATTCGTAACGTCAACCTAGGTGAGTATTTACAAACGGGGTCTGATATCGTCCGTCTTGAAGATATCAGCAGCATGAAAATTCGCTTTACCATTCCGCAAACCCAACTCCCCCGCATAGCAACAGGGCAAAAGGTTCACGTTTATGTGGATGCCTACCCGACGCTGCCATTTGAAGGCGAAATATCTGCAATCGAGCCAGCGGTATTCTACCAAAGCGGCTTGATCCAAGTGCAAGCGCGGATCCCTAATACCGACGCAAAACTTCGCAGCGGCATGTTCGCTAAAGTCGATATCATGTTGCCAGAATTAACCCAGCAAGTTGTATTACCGCAAACGGCTATCAGCTTTACGCTATACGGTGATTCTGTCTATGTAGTTGAAGAGGTCACAGAAAATGGCGAGCAAATTAAGCGCGTAAAACAAGTAAACGTAAAAATACTTGAACGTGACGATATTAATGCATTAGTCAGCGGCGTGATTAAACCAGGCGACGTTATCGTTACCTCTGGTCAGGTTCGCCTGAGCAACAACAGTAAAGTCAAAGTGACTGAGGACGATGCACTCACCCCTCCAGCCACATTACCACAGCTGTAAGCGGAGGATTTGGCGATGCGCTTTACTGATATCTTTATACGTAGGCCGGTACTGGCCGTCTCAATTAGCTTCCTGATCTTGCTGCTCGGCTTCTATGCTCTCAAAAGCATGCAAGTACGGGAATATCCGGAAATGACGAATACCGTAGTCACGGTCACCACCAGCTACTACGGTGCAGATTCAAATTTAATTCAAGGCTTTATTACTCAGCCACTAGAACAAGCATTGGCCCAGGCCGACAACGTTGACTTCATCACCTCAGACAGTTTTTTAGGTAGCTCTAAAATCTCTGTTTATATGAAGCTCAACACCGATCCCAATGGCGCCTTGGCCGATATTTTGGCAAAGGTAAACTCGGTACGCTCTCAGCTACCGAAAGAAGCTGAAGATCCAACGGTAGATATGTCGACAGGGGCGCAAACATCAGCCCTCTACATCTCTTTCTACAGTGAGCAGATTAATTCAAGCCAGATCACCGACTATCTAGAGCGTGTGGTTAAACCAGAGCTATTCACTATCGATGGCGTAGCTAAAGTTAACCTGTATGGCGGTATCAAGTACGCGATGCGCATCTGGTTAGACCCGGCACGTATGGGGGCATTCAATCTATCTTCAACCGATGTGATGAGCGTCCTGCAGGCCAACAACTATCAGTCTGCGGTTGGCCAAACCAACAATACGTTTACCTTGCTCAATGGTACCGCTGACACCCAAGTCGCCACGGTTGCAGAGTTAGAAAAGCTGGTTATTGGCAGTAAAAATGGCATGGTCATTCGCTTAGGCGACATTGCCGATGTGAACCTAGAAAAGAGTCACGACGTTTATCGTGCACTAGCAGATGGACAAGAAGCAGTAGTCGTGGGGCTTGACGTTACCCCTACAGCTAACCCGTTAATCGTCGCTGCCGATGCGCGCGCTATGATGCCACAGATCACTCGCAATCTGCCTATTTCGATGAAAGCGCGAATTCTGTATGACTCATCACTCGCGATTGACGAGTCGATCAATGAAGTGATTAAAACCATTGGCGAAGCTGCACTGATCGTTATCGTGGTTATCACCCTGTTTTTAGGCTCGTTCAGAGCCGTTATCATTCCAATTGTCACCATCCCATTGTCGTTAATCGGTGTTGCTATCATCATGCAGATGTTTGGCTTTACCCTCAACTTAATGACACTGCTAGCCATGGTACTTGCGATTGGTCTAGTGGTGGACGATGCCATCGTGGTCGTAGAAAACGTCGACCGGCATATAAAACTCGGTGAAACACCCTTTAGAGCAGCGATTATTGGTACTAGAGAGATCGCGGTGCCGGTTATTTCGATGACCATTACTCTTGCGGCCGTTTACGCTCCTATCGCCTTAATGGGCGGCATCACCGGCTCCCTATTTAAAGAGTTTGCCTTAACGCTGGCAGGTGCGGTATTTATCTCTGGTATCGTAGCGCTAACCTTGTCACCTATGATGTGCTCGAAGATCTTAAAACCACATTCGAAACCTAACCGTTTTGAGCATGGTGTAGAGTCCTTCTTAAATGGCTTAACCAGCCGCTATAACAGTATGCTGACCGCGGTACTCGATAAACGCCCTGTAGTGATAGCCTTTGCCGTTATTGTATTTGCCTCACTGCCGGTGATGTTTAGCTTTATTCCATCTGAGCTAGCCCCCAACGAAGACAAAAGCGTAGTGATGATGATGGGCACCGCACCATCGAGTGCCAACCTTGATTATGTCCAAGCAAACATGACGTTAGTGACAGATATTATCAGCGCGCAACCTGAAGCCGCAGCATCTCTGGCCTTTGTCGGCGTACCCAATGCCAACCAAGCTTTCGGTATCGCACCGCTTGTACCTTGGAGTGAACGAGATAAGAGCCAAAAGCAGATGCAGGAGTTTTTTGGCAAAGAAGTTAAAAATATCCCTGGCATGGCAGTAACTACGTTCCAGATGCCGGAGCTACCGGGAGCGTCGAGTGGACTTCCCATCCAGTTTGTCATTACCAGTTCAACTTCGTTTGAAAGCTTATTCCAAATTGGTTCGGGTGTGCTTGCAAAAGTGCAAAAAAGCCCACTTTTCGTCTACTCAGAGGTTAACTTAAAGTTCGACTCAGGCTCAATGAAGGTCCATATCAAACGAGATGTTGCAGGTGCTTACGGCATCACGATGCAAGATATTGGACTGACATTGACCACCATGATGAGTGACGGCTACGTCAACCGCATCAACTTAGATGGTCGCTCTTATGAGGTGATCCCACAAGTTGAGCGTAAACTGCGTGCTAACCCAGAAGCGCTTGCAGGCTACTACTTAACGGCTGCTGACGGTCGTTCTATTCCGCTATCTAGCTTAGTCGATATCGAAGTCGTGTCAGAGCCACGCTCACTACCGCACTTTAATCAGATGAATGCGATTACAGTTGGTGGTGTTGCTGCACCTGGCGTTGCCATTGGTGATGCGATTGCCTTCCTAAAGAATATAGGCGACAACGAACTACCTAAAGGTTATAGCTATGACTTCCTAGGCGAAGCACGCCAATACGTTACCGAAGGCACCGCGCTTTACGCCACCTTCGGTTTGGCACTGGCCATTATCTTCTTAGTGCTAGCGAGTCAGTTTGAGAGCCTTAGAGATCCACTGGTGATCTTAGTCTCGGTGCCACTCGCCATTAGTGGCGCTTTGGTTGCTTTGGGTTGGACCCATGTTTTCGGCTTATCGTCGATGAACATCTACACCCAGGTGGGACTCATCACCTTAGTCGGTCTTATCACTAAACACGGTATTTTGATGTGTGAGGTGGCAAAAGAGGAGCAGCTACATAATGGCTTAAGTAAAGTCGATGCCATTAAGCACGCTGCAACTATTCGTCTGCGTCCAATCTTAATGACCACGGCGGCGATGATAGCAGGTCTAATCCCACTGTTATTTGCCTCAGGAGCGGGTGCTGTCGCCCGTTTCAATATCGGCCTAGTGATTGTATCTGGGCTAGCCATTGGTACTGTGTTTACCCTGTTCGTACTACCTGTAATTTATACCTATCTTGCAGAGAAGCACCAACCTCTACCCGTGTTTGATGAAGCAATAAACACTACTGAAGAGACAAAAGCACACGCTTAGTATCTAAGCGTTAGACTCTGTGTATCTAGTCTTAAAGAGCCTGCGTTAATCGCAGGCTCTTTTTATGCTATTTTTTATACTATTTTTTATACTAATAAGTTACCCCAGTAAAAGCTGGTGATTATTTTGGCAATATCAATTGCCTCAGGTACAATCAGGGCATACAAAGTATTAAGCACTAGAGCGGATACAGACAATGATTAACCCAAAAAAAATCGAAGAAGTCGCTAAGCAATTGAGCGAAAACCTTCCTAGTGGATTAAAGCAATTTGCAGGCGAGTTTGAAGAACGTAGCAAGCAAGTTTTGCAAAACCAACTTCAAAAATTAGACGTGGTATCGCGCGAAGAGTTTGAGGTGCAGCAGCACGTTCTGATCAAGACCCGCGAGAAGCTTGAAGCACTTCAAGCTCAAGTTGACGCACTTGAAGCTAAGTTAAACGCAGCAGACTAATACAGCTAAACTGGCTTAGCGCAGGCTCACAACGAGCGGCGAAATCAGTAATATTCTAAAAGAGCACCTTTTCAGATGCTCTTTTTTATTTATATTCTTCATCCATTCTAAGATATCGCCGCAAGTACTCCGCGTTACAGAACCTAAGATAAAGCATGGCTAGGCGTACAGCCGAGCAGTTGCTGGCGTAACTCACAATTAGACAAAAGTTTGTCGGCGCTTGCCGCTGAGCTAAATCTAAAGCCAAATCAATCAAACTTCGTTTGATAAAGGTCGTGAGCTTCCAGCTCACACACGGGCAAAAGGGGGACAACAGCTTCCCCCTCTTGCATCACCCGAGCCGCCCCGACGAAGTTACATGCATTAGATACGGGCCTCACACTTATGGATAAATAGCTAACGCTTCCGATGGGGCATCCTCCCCCGCGAAAGCTACGCCGACATCCATGTCGGCATCACGCGATTTCTTCAACGTACTTCGGCAACTTCGATGGGGAATAGGTGTTTTCTGTGAGTTTGTAATGAGCTGAGAGCTTTTAGTTATGGCTAAAGCCACAATCTTATTTAAAACTCATTTTTGGACAAAGGCTACTCACCACGAAGAAAGGCAATAGCTTAAGCCGTTAGAGCCTTTTATCTTTACCTTCGTGTTCTTCGTGAAAGCGCAGCGCTTCGTGGTGAGATTAGTGTTTTTTAAAAAGTATGCTTATACGATACTTTCAGCGTTCGCTACTCGTTATTGGACAAAAACTATTCACCACGGCGAATATGGCGAAGCCATGTGCTAATAAGCGAGAGCTAGGGATAGCGAACTGGCCGTTAAACAC
>NZ_JBRILQ010000054.1:0-25157 GCF_052977045.1 Shewanella sp. 125m-7 | reverse complement strand
AAGCGATGATTCTTTATACACTCTCGTGTTAACAACCATCAAACGAAGCTCTTAAAGCGTTTGTCACCTGAATCAAACCTCCTAAGAGTTTTAACTCTCTAACGCTGCTGCAAGTCCCGTTCTATCTAGCTTAACGCTAGGTAGGTGGCCTGCTGTGCCGTGTCAGTGGATGCGCATTATAGGGAGATTTGAGTTCAGCGCAAGGGGCATTATCAATTAAATTAGCAGAACCGAATCAAACGCATAGTTATCAAACGATACGTACAAAAAAGGGGCTGAAAGCCCCTTTTTATTGATATTAGTGCCATCACACTTATTCAGCAGTGGCGCTAACTTGGCTCTGCAGCTGTGGTTGCTCCAAAAAACTCTTTATAAGTGTTACCGCTTTATCATCGTCCCAGTCTACAAAGGTGCGAACGAAAGCAATTAACTCACCGTCTCTATTAAGGATAAAGGTTGCTGGGATGGTATCTAAAGGAAATACATGCCCTAGCTTTTGCTCTTTATCATAATAGGTATTGAAGTTTTCCATGCCTAATGACTTAAGGAATGGTTCTACTTGCTTGTTCCCGTCTAGATCGATTGAAACTGGCAATACTTCAAAATCATCCGATCCTATCTTGGCAGAGAAACGGCTAATAGCCGGAAGTTCCCTAACGCATGGAGGACACCAAGTGGCCCACATGTTTACCATAATGACTTTGCCTTTATATTGGCTAAAGTCGACAGCGTTCCCCTTATTATCTTTAAAAGGTACCGCTTCAATCGGAAAAGGCTTTGGCAATACACTAATTAGATCGACACTAGATTGAACTTCTGTTTGTGCTTGCTTCTCCATACCAGGATATGCTTGCGCGCCACTGGCTAACAACAAAGTTGCTGCCACTAGGCCCACTACAGTCGATCTCATTTAGCGTCTCTCTTTAGCAAGCGATCAAGTTCTTGCTGATCTTCAGTGCTTAACTCTTGATTATTCGCTTCTGCTATACGCTGCTTTCGAATAAAGATGAACCCTATCATACCGCCAAATAGCAATAGACCGATTGGCCCTAACCAAAGAACGTAAGTTTTTGCTTCCATTCTTGGCTTATAAAGAACGAACTCCCCGTAACGGCTTGTCATGAACTCTACAATTTCGTCGTCAGCCTTACCTTCATCAACCATCTGATAAACTTCAAGACGTAAATCTTGTGCAACTGGCGAGTTAGAGTCTATTAAGTTTTGGTTTTGACACTGAGGACAACGCAATGAGTGCGCAAGACTTAATGCACGCTTTTGGTTATCTACCGACTTAAATTCATAAGTATCTACCGGAGTCGCATTAGCAATAGAGCCCATGCTCAGTAGAAGTACTAAAGCCGATAAGCCTTTCATTAATGATTTAATCAAGATGCACCATCCTTTGCAGCTTCAGCCTGTAGCTGTTGCACCATTGGGTAAAGCGTTTCCTGCCATACATTGCGGTCAATTGGACCAGCATAGCGGTAACGAACAATACCTTTATGATCGATAAGGAAACTTTCCGGCGCACCATACACACCAAGATCTAAACCCAAACGACCATCGTGATCAAAGATATTGATTGCGTAGGGGTTACCTTCACGGCTCAATTCACGAATAGCAAGAGGACGTTCATCACGGTAGTTGATACCGTAGATGGGCAGCAAGTTTTTGCGAGCTAACATCATCAAGAAAGGATGTTCATATTTACATGATGGACACCAAGTTGCCCATACATTAAGTAAAGCCACTTTACCTTTCAGTGTTTCATTTGTGACGGTTTTACCTGACTCCAACACTTCTAACTGGAAAGCCGGAACAGGCTTTCCTTCTAGAGCTGAATCGAGTTTTTGAGGGTTAAGGAAGAGCCCCTTATAAAGGAACACTCCCATACCTAAAAATACGACTAGTGGAATAAATAATACTAGCTTTTTCATACAGACCTTATTCCGATTAAGCAGTTGCTAATTTATCAACTGCTTTCTTTTCAGTGCTCGCAGCTTTAACGCGATAACGCTTATCTGAAGCTGCGAAGAAACCACCAACCATCATGAAGATTGATCCGAACCAAATCCAGCGTACAAATGGCTTATAGTTCAAACGTACTGCAAATTCAGTGCGGCTAATTGGATCACCCATAGTCACGTATAGATCTCGGAATAAGCCCCAATCAATACCAGCCTCAGTCATGTCCATAGTACGAACATTATACTGGCGACGATCCGGTCTTAACAGAGTGACATAATCATCACCCTGATAAACTTCAATTTGACCTTGCTGTGCCGTGTAGTTAGGACCCACGACGTTCTTAGTCTCAACATAGTTGAATGTATAACCCGCAAGTTCCTGAGATATACCAGGCCCCATACGTACACTCTTCTCCAGTGAATAGTTAGATACCATAGTGGCACCAACAACTGAGACAGCGATACCAAGGTGAGCGATGATCATACCAAGCTGGCTACGACCTAAGCGCGTCATATCAATTGAACCGTCTTTGGTCTTAACCATGTTGTAGGCAGCACGGAATGTCATCAATGCAACCCACACCGCGGCAGCAATACCGCATACAACCCAGATATTAAACTCGCCACCTGCTAAGAATGGAGCAGCTAAACCAACAGCAGACGCAATCACAGCAGGAACAATAAGCTGACGCTTAAGTTCACCCGCTTTAGATTTCTTCCAGCGGATGATTGGACCTATACCCATAAAGCCAAATAGCACTAATACAATAGGAACGAATACTGCATTGAAATATGGAGGTCCTACAGAGATCTTACCCATACCTAATGCATCGATTAGTAGTGGATATAGCGTACCAAGTAGTACTGTGCCACACGCAACCGTTAGTAATAAGTTACATACAAGCAGCATGGTTTCTTTTGATTTAAGCTCAAAGCGCGCAGGGCTACTCATCTCACTCGCTCTAAAGGCGAATAAGGTTAGTGAGCCACCGACAGCTAAACCCAGTAGTAATAGAATGAACATACCACGGCTTGGATCTGCAG
The DNA here is from genome assembly GCF_052977045.1 of Shewanella sp. 125m-7. Taxonomy (NCBI): domain Bacteria; kingdom Pseudomonadati; phylum Pseudomonadota; class Gammaproteobacteria; order Alteromonadales; family Shewanellaceae; genus Shewanella; species Shewanella sp. 125m-7. The sequence goes on along the minus strand of NZ_JBRILQ010000054.1, from coordinate 22,146 downwards.
CAAATGAGTGAACTGACGTCAATACACCAGAACGTACAATAAAGGTACCAAGTAAGCTTAAAGAGAAAGCAAAGATTGAAAGCAATACAGTCCAGTTACGGAATGCACCACGCTTTTCAGTTACAATTAGCGAGTGAACCAGAGCCGTACCAATCAACCAAGGCATGAAAGATGCGTTCTCAACTGGATCCCAGAACCACCATCCGCCCCAACCTAATTCATAATATGCCCACCAAGAACCTAGCGAGATACCACCAGTTAGGAATACCCAAGCAGCAAGCGTCCAAGGACGACTCCAACGAGCCCATGCAGAATCCAGGCGGCCACTCATCAGTGCAGCAATTGCGAATGCAAAACTAACAGAGAAACCAACATAACCGAGGTACAGCATTGGTGGATGGAAAATCAAACCAACGTCTTGCAACATCGGGTTAAGATCACGACCTTCCATCGGAATTGGGAATAGACGTTCAAACGGGCTAGAAGTCAGTAGCATAAATAGCGTAAAGCCGATAAGGATCATCGCCAGTACAGCAAGTACACGGGCAGTAAAGACTTCTTCTAAGCCTTTACTAAATAGTGCAACTGCTGCAGCCCAAGCCGCTAATGAGAATACCCAGAATAGCAAAGAGCCTTCATGCCCTCCCCATACCGCCGCTATCTTAAAGAAGATAGGCAGTTCAGAGTTAGAGTGATGTGCTACATAAGCCACAGAGAAGTCATCGACAGCGAAGCTGTAGCCAAGCGCAATAACAGAGAAGAGAATAAAGAAGAACATACCGTAACTAAGTGGCCAAGCATAGCGTACAAGGTATTGGTCTTTACGAGCTACACCTACTAAAGGGACGATGGCTAACAGCATGGCAAATGCCAAGCCGATAATCAGCGAAAAGTGTCCTAACTCTGGGATCATGGGTTTTCCTCAGTCCTAAATCATGTATTGTTAAGCTATCGCTTAATCATTACATACGTGTTTGCAGTTAACACTATTAAAAGGTACAAATTTTAGCTCAGTTTAGTATTTGCTATTGTTAATGTCTGCCTATTTCGTGCAAATATGGGTGACTTGTCGCATTCTTACCCAATGTTATTAACAAACACACATAAACAATTGCATGTAACATTCCACCGTAAACCGAGTGAATTTAGCGGAATTTTAAGGTCAGACCGACAAAGTTCCCGTAAGTTTCAACAAGATTTACAAATAGAATCAATCTGTGATCAAGTAATCAACTATGACCTTTTAAGGTTATATTACTGTTCAATGAATAATCTTTACGTATAATCTGATTCTTAGTTCAGCGGTGAATCCGCTTTTTCGCAAACGAAAGTGAAATAGACATAATGACCACATTTTGGATTTTAATAGCCTCATTTCTGTTGGTTAGCCTTGCGCTGATTTGGTTCCCGCACTTCCGCCAGCAGCGTATGCTGAGAGCAGAAGAAGCCGGTGTACGTAAAAGTACCAACCTTGAATTATTCAATGAACGCCTCATAGGATTAGAGAAGGAGCTTGAAGAAGAGCTACTCGATCAATCTGAGTTCGATGCACTAAAGAAAGAACTTGAAATCAGCTTACTTCAAGATATGAAGCAAGGTACTGACGAATCACTTGTTAACAATCTTAAGCCCAAGAGCATTTTATGGCCATCAGTGATGTCCGCAGTAATAATTGGCCTCTGTGGTTATATGTACTCGACTTTGGGTGCATACAAAAACCTAGATCAACCAATGACGGCAAACGATCCTCATGCGGGCCAGACAACTGAGCAAATAATGTCTCAACGTGTCGCCATGATGGAAGCGCAAGCACAAGCAGAACCTGAAAATAGCCAGTTATGGTTTAGCCTAGGCCACGCTTATATCTCAGCGAACCGCTATGATGAAGCAATGAGCGCATTCGATAAGACAATAGATCTTGTCGGTATTCAAGCTGAACTGCTTGGTCCTAAAGCTACAGCGCTTTATTACCGTTCAAACCAAAAAATGACTCCTGCTGTTCAAGCATTGGTTGATCAGGCACTTGCATTAGATGCTGAAGACCCATCAACATTATTACTTGTTGGTATGGATTCATTCTTCACTGCTGATTATCAAACAGCAATTAACTCATGGCAGCTAATCCTTGATAGCGACCGTACCGATGTAGACCGTGGTGCAATCATGAATGCTATTGATAGTGCGAAAATGAGAATGGGATCTGAAGGCGTTATGCCAACTGATGATGCTCATAAGAATGTAAAGTCTGACGCTACAGCGAAGACTGTAACGGTTGAAGTATCTATCTCTCCTGAGCTACAAGCTAAAGTGTCTAGCACTGACATGTTATTCATCTTTGCTCGTTCAACTGAAGGCCCAAAGGTACCACTTGCTGCAACAAAGGTTTCTGCAGAGTCTCTTCCGATGACAATCACGTTAGATGACAGCACTAATATGGGCGGTAACGTCAAGCTTAGTGACGCAAAAGCTGTTGAAGTTATTGCGGTACTGTCTAAGCATGGTAGCGTTAGAGCACAAACAGGCGATATCCAAGGCACTCTCGCTATGGTTAAAGTCGGTGAAACAGGTCAACTGGTGCTAGATACTCAAGTGCAGTAATTCTCTGTCTAAAATGAGAAAACCGGCATTAGCCGGTTTTTTTGTGCCTACAGTACTATTTTCTAATTAGTGCCTGTGCTTATCCACTCGCTTTAAGCTTCTGTGCGATGCAAAATGCATGTTGAATTAGATACATCGCAAAACAATGCTAAATCTAGTCAGTTTCCGCCTCAAGTTCTGTTATTTGCAGGTTTACCCTAGGCCAGGATTGTAAGTTACCACTCACATACATATGCGGCTCTTTACTGATAGTCTGATTACTCTTGTTGAAAATTAGGCTGATGCCTTAATACGTTAGATAGACGTTGAACAGCAAATACCAATCTAGATTGCAATATGTCAGCACCGAATGGCATGAGGCTAATGTAACAGACACAAAAAAACCGGCTGTTAGCCGGTTTTTAAATGTCTAACTAAAAATTACTTAGACATGTACTCGATTGCTTTCGTGTAATCTTCATCAGAGCAATCAGTACACATGCCGCCTGGTGGCATAGCATTTAGGCCTGACTTAACAGAAGATACTAGAGCAGGCATACCTTTAACTAAGCGTGGTTCCCATGCCGCTACATCGTGTGACTTTGGCGCGCCAGCAACACCCATGCTGTGACATACTTGACATGCCTTGTCATATACAGCCTTACCATCTTGGGCAAAAGCGCTGGTAGATAGAGTCAAAGCTGCAGCTGCAGTCAGTGCTAATAATTTTTTCATTTTTATACGTTCCTAATGCAAATTCTAACAAAGCTCACGCTGCCCTCATAAAATTCGGCAGACTTTTTAAATCCCGGCTAGGTTACTACAAAGTTCAACAAATGGCATCTTTTTGTGATTTTAATCGCGCTTGAGAGCGTTCCACAAGACATAGCTCTCAAAAAGGTTAATATATTAGCAGATGTTTAAAAAGTTCATAGAAATTACATAATATTCGAACTACATCAAATTGCTGACACTTAGCAACAAGCAAGACTAAACGCTTGAAAGTGTATGTGTTAGTATCTCTTGTGTTTTCATACAGCTTGATATAGAGGGCTCAGTGGTAGAAGAATCAAAAGCAACAACACTGGTATCAGCTAAAAACTTAACCTGCATCAGAGAAGAACGTATTCTATTTGATGAACTTAGCTTCGATATTACTGAAGGTGAGATCGTTCAAATCGAAGGCCCTAACGGTGCAGGCAAAACAAGTCTTTTGCGGATCATCGCCGGTTTATCTCGTCCCTATGCAGGGCAAATCAACTTTAAAGGTGAAGACATTAACCGTTGTCGCGACGAGTACAATGATGAGTTATTGTATCTTGGCCACCTTGCGGGTGTTAAAAGTGAGTTAACAGCAGAGGAAAATCTTAACTTCAATTTAAGAATTAGCGGGTATGATGACTTCGATGCCCGTGAGATCCTATCCAAAGTCAATCTTTCAGGTTTCGAAGAAGCACTCGCAGGGCATTTATCAGCGGGCCAACACAGACGTACAGCCTTAGCAAGACTCTGGCATACGAACTGCAAAATCTGGCTTCTCGATGAGCCTTTTACGGCGATTGATAAAAAAGGCGTAAAAGAGCTTGAACACCTGTTTTTAGCCCATGCAAAACGAGGTGGCTGCGTAATATTGACCACACACCAAGATATGGGTGTGATTGGTGAAGATATCTTACGTAAAATTCGTCTCGATTATCGCTTCGTATAAGGTTAGGCAATGAATAAAGGTATCAGTTATACCAAAGCGTTTAGCACGCTGCTAAAGCGAGATCTGCAGATTGCTATCCGTCATCGCGGTGATATTTTTAACCCGTTACTGTTTTTTGTTCTAGTGGTTACCTTGTTTCCGTTAGGCATTGGCCCCGAGCCACAAGTGTTAACTCGAGTTGCGCCCGGTATTATCTGGGTGGCAGCACTATTAGCATCGATGTTGTCACTTGAACGATTATTTAAAGCCGACTACGTCGATGGCAGTTTAGAGCAAATGCTATTAAGCCCACAACCACTACCACTGATGGTATTGGCTAAGGTGCTAGCACATTGGATATTAACAGGTGTTCCGTTAATTTTAGTGGCACCGTTATTAGCCGTTTTATTGCATTTAGATGGCAATAGCTACGGCGCATTAATCGCTACACTAGCGTTAGGAACTCCGGTCCTGAGCTTATTAGGTGCCATTGGTGTGGCTTTAACTGTAGGATTACGTAAAGGCGGTGTGCTATTAAGCTTGCTGATATTGCCTCTATATATTCCAGTATTGATTTTCGCTACTAGCGCCATTGATGCTGCTGGTATGAATTTACCCTATGATGGTCAACTCGCTATAATTGGCGCAATGTTGGTCGGTTCATTAACGTTAGCACCTTTTGCAATTGGTGCATCCTTACGAGTGAGTACTAACTAAAATGTGGAAATGGTTACATTCATACGCGGATCCTGAACGCGCCTACAAACTTTCAGGCAGCCTGCTCCCTTGGTTTGCTATGCTTGCCATCTCTTTTATAGGGCTTGGAACAGTATGGGGCTTGGCTTTTGCTCCCACCGATTATCAGCAAGGTGACAGCTACCGAATTATCTTTATTCACGTACCGGCTGCATCTATGTCTATGGCAGCCTATATGGCGATGGCAACATCTTCATTTATCGGCTTAGTGTGGCAGATTAAATCTGCAGACTGGGCAGCAGCAGCGATTGCACCTATTGGTGCAGTAATTACCTTTATTGCCCTAATAACTGGTGCAACTTGGGGTAAGCCGATGTGGGGCACTTGGTGGGTTTGGGATGCACGCTTAACCTCTGAGCTAGTACTTCTATTCTTGTACCTAGGTGTTATCTCACTTTATGCATCATTTGAAGACAAGGTCCTAGCAGCGAGAGCCGCTGGCATATTAGCGATTGTTGGTGTGATTAACATTCCAATCATCAAATACTCTGTAGATTGGTGGAGCTCGCTACATCAGCCATCGACAATCCGAATTACTGAAAAGTCCACCATGCCGACAGAGATGCTTTATCCACTACTGATAAACATAGCAGGTTTCGGATTAATGATTGGTGCGATTACATTAGTGAGATTTAGATCAGAAATTTTGGCACGAAATGGCATGCGTCCATGGGTGCGTGAACTTGCTAAAGCAGAAGGGGTCAAATAATGCAGTTCGACTCAATAAGTGAATTTATTAATATGGGCGGCTACGCATTTTATGTATGGCTTGCTTACGGTGTAACTTTTTTATCGCTAGGAACCTTAGTTGTTCTTAGTGTAAGACAGAAACGTAAGGTGTTAGTAGAGATCGCTAAGAAGATCCAACGTGAAGAACGCCTTAAAGAAACTCGGAGTACTAAATAGTGAACCCAAGACGAAAGAAACGCCTTACCCTTGCTGTAGCGCTAATTGGCGGTGTAGCAGCAATCGCTTCTTTGCTTTTATACGCTTTGAATTCGAACTTAAACCTTTTCTTTACCCCTACAGAGATTGTGCAAGGTAAAAAAGATACCGGCGTAATGCCTGAAATTGGCCAACGTATTCGTGTTGGCGGCATGGTAACAATAGGATCAATGGTTCGTGACCCTGAAAGTTTACATGTAGAGTTCGCGATCCATGACGCTGCAGGTGGTGAAATCATCGTAACTTATGACGACCTATTACCAGATCTATTCCGTGAGGGACAAGGTATCGTTGCACAAGGCGTACTTGCAGCCCCAGGCGTACTTCAAGCCACTGAAGTTCTGGCTAAGCATGATGAAAACTACATGCCACCAGAAGTTGCCGAAGCCATGGGTCAAACTCATGAGAAACTGGATTATAACCAAGAGCAAAAAACTGGCGGTTACTAAACTGACAGAGCTCTAATCTGAAAAGCCTCCTTAACGGAGGCTTTTTTATACCTATTAATTCAGTAGACTAGTAAAGCGCTGACGGCGGATTGTAAACTAGAGTTCGATTTGTTCAACCATCGGCGTTCTTTAGCCTTCAGCCTCTTAAAACCATTTCACATATATCGTCAATGTCCATTTTGCCGATGCCGCGTAGCCGACCTTTAGTAATGACTTAAAGATTGCTCTGATCTATTTTTGTTTCTCACAGCTGGTCGCTACTTAAGTTAGTTTGCTTGAATTGGCTAGCTTGAAGACTATTCATTGGCTAAATAGTTAATGCGATAGCAATAAAAAGTAACCTTGGCATTCATTACAGCAAGCAAGTTCAAGCAATAAAAAATACTGTGCCTACATGCCCCTTAACGGTGACAGATAAGCTCGAGCTCAATATACCTAATAACCATAACGAGCGATAAACCTTAAATAGTCAAAAGGTTGGTAAAATCACCCTGTTCAACAAAGCCACTCAAACCGCCTGTAATGCAATTTTATTCCGACTACCACTCAATACGCTTTTACAATAGTTACCCTCAACGGCGGCTTAACTACAGCCTTCAATCGCACATTTTGATGGAGGGCGCACACTTATCAGTTACGAACCAGTTTTAAGCTCTTGCTGATGCATATCATTCCAAATCAAGCCAAACCCTAATCCAGATATCACGAGCTCGATAAGGATTGACGCCTGCCCTAAATCAGAAACACAGCTGCTAGGGGTGCAGAGCTACTTATGACAATAAACTAGGCAGTAAGACTCACTACGGGCGCCAGCAACTTGAGGTGACACACTGAGCCAAACTAACCGTATTAGTGCGTTAGCTTTGTTAGTATTGCGGATTTAAGTATCAAGAAATGGCTCATCTGTGGATTAATCAAATTAAGACAACAAAAAGAACAAAGCACTTCACTGTGTATTGGGTCTAAAATCCCCTCTCCACCTCCCCCCTAGCGCTGAAGCCAGATAACTAATGCATCAGAGCCCCTTATACGCCAGTCAATGACGACAGGTGCACGAGTAACATAACAATTAGAGAACGCAAACAGGATATGAGTAAGAGAGCAAAAATAGCACTTTGCAGTTCACTACAGTCACTTTTTAACAGCTGCGAGATATACAAACTGAGCGAAGGACTTATACCAATCAGTATAAGAAGTTGATCTACTCAGAGCGCTTTTTGGCAAACTAATTCAAGGCGAATAGTTGAAAGAATGGTTATTCCCTTGTTAAGCTTTTCAACGCAGAAGTAGGCAGCCAAAAACGGTCCAGAATGGCGAGTTTTAGTGGCTCTGACGCTACGTTAACGAGCTTAACCGTAGAATAACTATGCTCTTCACTCGTTGCAAACCACATGGTCTTGTATATTCCCGACACACATAAGACATTTCCTCCATCCCTGGCGGTCAGATATGGTGAATGTCATTAATCCACGACTATATGGATATAGGAGGTAGAGTAACGCAGGAGCAGTTACCGAGGAGCACTTAATGACCTTGCCTCATAACCACTAAACTCTCGCTGAGCGACCAAATCTTTATACTGATTGGTATCATCCAATATAAATGAGCTAGCAAGTTTAATTAACTGAATTTAGAGGAGTAAAAATGGGCGAAAGTAAGCTTAGGAGAGTTAGATGATAGGATTTCAGGCATAAAAAAGGCCGAACTAATGTTCGGCCTTTTATAACTAAGACTTATTTACTCTGCAGTGTCTTCAACAGCTTCAGCTGCTTCAGGACGACCTACTAGTTCAATATACGCCATAGGCGCTTTATCACCAGTACGTAGACCGCACTTAAGAATACGGGTATATCCACCAGGACGTTCCTGGAAACGTGGACCCAATTCAGTAAATAACTTACCAACGACTTCAGCGTCGCGAGTACGTGCAAATGCCAAACGGCGGTTTGCAACGCTATCACTCTTAGCAAGTGTTATTAGAGGTTCAACTACGCGACGCAATTCTTTCGCTTTAGCTACAGTAGTTCTGATCACTTCGTGACGAACTATTGAGCAAGCCATGTTACGGAACATAGCTTGGCGATGACTGCTGTTACGGTTTAGTTGACGACCACTCTTACGATGGCGCATGACCTAATCCTTATTACCTATATCTGTACTAATCTGGACTTAAAGGTCGTCTGCTAAACTAGCTGGAGGCCAGTTTTCAAGACGCATACCTAACGACAGTCCGCGAGACGCTAAAACATCCTTAATTTCAGTAAGAGATTTCTTACCTAAGTTAGGAGTCTTAAGCAACTCAACTTCAGTGCGTTGTACCAGATCGCCGATGTAATGAATCGCTTCAGCCTTCAAACAGTTGGCTGAACGTACAGTTAGCTCTAAATCGTCGACAGGACGCAACAATATCGGATCGAACTCCGGCTTCTCTTCAACTGGTGCAGCCTCAGTGACATCACGTAATTCAACAAACGCATCTAGCTGTTCTGCTAAAATTGTTGCTGAACGACGAATGGCTTCCTCAGGATCGATAGTACCGTTTGTGGTCATATCGATAACGAGTTTATCTAAGTCTGTACGCTGTTCAACACGAGCAGCTTCAACATTGTATGCAATGCGAGCAACTGGTGAGAATGAAGAGTCTACCAACAAACGGCCGATAGGGCGATCATCGTCTTCAGTTTGTGCACGGGCAGAAGCCGGTACATAACCACGACCACGCTCTACGCGGATACGCATGCTGATTTCATTATTACCTGTCAAATGACAGATAACATGGTCAGGATTCATGATAGTAACATCACCATCATGCGTGATATCTGCTGCAGTAACAGGGCCTGCGCCTGACTTACTTAGCGTAAGCATAGCTTCGTCTTTCCCTTCGATAACTACTGCTAAACCTTTAAGGTTTAATAGTATCTCAAGGATATCCTCTTGTACGCCTTCCTTGCTACTGTATTCATGCAGTACACCATCGATCTCTACTTCGGTAACCGCGCAGCCTGGCATAGACGACAATAGGATACGACGCAACGCGTTACCTAGAGTATGACCAAAACCACGTTCTAGCGGCTCCAGTGTAACTCTGGCACGTGTTGGATTAACCTGCTCGATATCAACGAGACGCGGTTTAAGAAATTCTGTAACAGAACCCTGCATTGTGTCCTCTCTTTTGTTTTAACTTTACTTAGAGTAAAGTTCGACGATCAGCTGTTCGTTAATTTCCGCAGACAAATCACTACGCTCAGGAATGCGCTTGAAAGCACCTTCCATCTTAGTGTTGTCAACTTCAACCCATGTTGGCTTTTCGCGTTGAGCCGACACTTCTAAAGCCGCTTTAATACGAGCTTGAGTGCGAGACTTTTCACGAACGCTCACTACATCATTCGCAGACACTTTGAATGATGGAATGTTAACGACGCTACCGTTAACCATAATTGACTTATGGCTAACTAGCTGACGTGATTCAGCGCGTGTTGCACCAAAACCCATACGATAAACAACGTTATCTAGACGGGTTTCTAAAAGAGTAAGTAGGTTCTCACCAGTGTTACCTTTAGTACGTGCAGCATCTTTGTAGTAGTTACGGAATTGCTTTTCTAGCACACCATAAATACGACGAACTTTTTGTTTCTCGCGTAGCTGAACGCCATACTCAGACAGACGGGTCTTACGAGCGCCGTGTTGTCCAGGTGCAGTTTCAAGCTTACACTTCGAATCGATTGCTCTCACGCCGCTTTTTAGGAAAAGGTCTGTACCTTCTCTGCGGCTGAGCTTGAGCTTTGGACCCAAGTATCTTGCCATGTTCTTTCTCCAACTATCCTATTAAAAACGACGAATTAAACGCGACGTTTCTTAGGAGGACGACAACCATTATGAGGGATAGGCGTCACATCGGTAATGTTAGTAATCTTATAACCAACCGAGTTTAGTGCACGAATCGCTGATTCGCGTCCTGGACCTGGACCCTTCACAAAAACTTCAAGGTTTTTAACACCGTAGTCCTGAGCAGCAGTACCTGCACGCTCAGCAGCAACCTGTGCAGCAAATGGGGTAGATTTACGTGAACCACGGAAACCTGAACCACCAGAAGTTGCCCAAGATAGTGCGTTACCTTGACGATCTGTAATGGTAATAATTGTGTTGTTGAAAGACGCATGGATATGCGCCATACCATCAGCAACCTGTTTACGTACACGCTTACGCGGAGAACGTGACGGAACTTTAGCCATTTTGGTTTACCCCGTTACTTTCTAATTGGTTTACGTGGACCTTTACGCGTACGCGCATTGGTCTTAGTACGTTGCCCACGAAGGGGAAGGCTACGACGATGGCGAAGGCCACGGTAACAACCAAGGTCCATAAGACGCTTGATGTTCATGGAAACTTCGCGACGTAAATCACCTTCTACAATGTAGTTGGCAACTTCTTCGCGTAGAGTATCAATTTGAGCTTCGCTCAATTCCTTGATCTTAGCATCTTCAGCAATAGAAGTAGCCGCGCAAATAGCTTGTGCGCGAGTACGACCGATGCCGTAGATAGCAGTCAATGCAATGACTGTATGCTTTTGATCAGGAATGTTAATGCCAGCGATACGGGCCACTATGCACTCCTTAAGTTAAAGGTCATCTGTGAAAAGCCCGGTAGGATACTCGACAGACGACAATTTAGCAAATAATATTTTGACCAGCCCGGACTGGGCTGGTCAATTTTGTTTAGCCTTGACGCTGTTTGTGTTTAGGTTCAACACAAATCACACGTACAACGCCACTACGCTTTACGATCTTGCAGTTACGGCAGATCTTCTTCACGGAAGCTCGAACTTTCATTTCATCACTCCGAGATAACTAGCTTAGCGACCAAAGCGATCTAAGTTCGCTTTGTTTACCAAGTTAGCTTTCTTCATTACAGACTCATACTGATGAGACATCATATGGGTCTGAACCTGAGCCATGAAGTCCATGATTACGACTACCATAATTAGTAGTGAAGTACCGCCAAAATAGAACTGTACTTTCCACGCAATTAACATGAACTCCGGAATTAAGCAGATAAAGGTTATATATAACGCACCAGCTAATGTTAGGCGGGTCATAACTTTATCTATGTAACGCGAAGTCTGTTCACCAGGACGAATCCCGGGAATAAACGCACCACTCTTCTTCAAGTTATCTGCTGTTTCGCGAGGGTTAAACACCAACGCGGTATAGAAGAAACAGAAGAAAATAATCGCTGTTGCATATAATAATGAGTACAGCGGTTGTCCTGGTGACACAGCAAGTGAAAAATCACTTAACCATGACATGGACTCATTTTGACCAAACCACTGAGCCAGTGTGCCTGGGAACAAAATGATGCTGGACGCAAAAATAGGCGGGATTACACCAGCCATATTAATCTTCAGTGGTAAGTGAGTGCTCTGCGCTGCAAACACCTTACGGCCTTGCTGACGCTTTGCATAGTTAACAACGATACGACGTTGTCCACGCTCAACGAATACCACGAAATAAGTAACAGCGAAAACGATCACTGCTAGCAACAACAATACTAGTACATTCAAGTCGCCTTGACGCGCCTGCTCGGCTGTTTGGCCGATAGCAGATGGTAGACCAGCAACAATACCTGCGAAAATAAGAATCGAGATACCGTTACCTATGCCTCTTTCGGTAATTTGTTCACCTAGCCACATTAGGAACATTGTTCCTGTCACTAAGCTCACTACAGCAACGAAGTAGAAACTGAATCCTAGGTTAACAACTAACCCTGGAACCAAGTTTGGTAAACCTGTTGCGATACCGATTGCCTGGAATGTACCCAGGACCAATGTGCCGTATCGAGTATATTGACTGATCTTCTTTCGTCCTGACTCGCCTTCTTTTTTCAATTCAGCAAGTGCGGGATGAACTACAGTCAACAACTGCATTATGATCGATGCCGAAATATACGGCATGATACCTAATGCGAAGATAGAGGCACGTTCAAGGGCACCACCTGAGAACATGTTAAACATGCCCAGGATGGTCCCCTTTTGCTGATTAAACAGCTCTGCTAATACAGCAGCGTCAATACCAGGAATTGGTACAAACGAACCGGCTCTAAAGACGATAATTGCACCAATCACGAACAGCAGACGGGTTTTCAATTCTGATAAACCGCCCTTCGCGCTTTTTAAATCAAGTCCTGGTTTTGCCATCGACGTATTATTCCTCGATCTTGCCACCGGCAGCTTCAATAGCTGCACGTGCACCTTGGGTTACCTTCAGACCTTTAACGGTCACAGGGCGCTCAATGGTACCTGAAAGAACGATTTTAGCAAACTGTATGTTGCGAGTAACTAGATTCGCATCTTTCAGCGCATTTAGGTCGATAACATCACCGTTAACTTTAGCCAATTCGCTAATGCGAATTTCGGCAGATACCAACGCTTTACGCGAGGTAAAACCAAACTTTGGCAAACGAATCTTAAGTGGCATCTGACCACCTTCGAAACCGACGCGAACGCCGCCACCAGAACGAGACTTCTGGCCTTTGTGACCGCGGCCACAAGTTTTACCAGTGCCTGAACCGATACCGCGACCTACACGCTTAGCTGCTGATTTAGCACCTGCAGCAGGTGATAGAGTATTTAGACGCATCTTATACTTCCTCCACCGAAACCATGTAGTAAACCTTGTTAATCATACCGCGAACAGAAGGAGTATCTTCTACTTCAACAGTATGATTAATGCGGCGTAGACCTAGACCAGTCAAAGTTGCACGATGCTTTGGCAAACGTCCAATTGAACTCTTGGTCTGAGTTACTTTAAGTGTTTTAGTAGCCATGGTGCATTAACCTCGAATTTCTTTAACATTCAGGCCACGCTTAGCTGCAATTTGTGAAGGTGATTTCATATTCACCAACGCATCGACAGTAGCACGAACGATGTTAATCGGGTTAGTAGAACCGTATGCTTTTGACAGAACGTTATGAACGCCTGCTACTTCCAATACGGCACGCATTGCGCCACCGGCAATAATACCGGTACCGTCAGATGCTGGTTGCATGTAAACACGCGATCCAGTGTGACGACCCTTTACAGGGTGGTGTAAAGTACCGTTGTTCAATTCAACGTTTACAATGTTACGGCGAGCCTTTTCCATTGCTTTTTGAATTGCTGCTGGTACTTCACGCGCTTTACCATAGCCAAAACCGACTTTACCGTTACCGTCACCCACTACAGTTAGTGCAGTGAAGCTAAAGATACGTCCGCCTTTAACTACTTTAGAAACACGATTTACTGCAACTAACTTCTCTTGCAGATCATCTTTTTGTTGTTGAGCTTCAAATTTAGCCATTTTTCATCATTCCTTAGAACTTAAGGCCAGCTTCACGAGCGGCGTCTGCTAATGCAGCAACGCGTCCGTGATACTTGAAGCCGGAACGATCGAATGCAACTACAGATACGCCTTTTTCGATAGCACGTTCAGCAAGGGTTTTACCCACTACTTTAGCTGCATCTACGTTACCAGTGTACTTAAGTTGCTCGGTTACCGCTTTTTCAGCAGTAGAAGCTGCCGCCAACACTACGTTTTCAGGACTAATGACCTGAGCGTAAGTGTGACGTGGTGTACGATGTACAACCAGACGGTTAACGCCCAGCTCTTGGATCTTCTTACGGGCACGTAGAGCGCGGCGTAAGCGAGATGTTTTCTTATCCATATCGTATTACCTTACTTCTTCTTAGCCTCTTTACGGCGTACTTGTTCGTCAGCATAGCGAACACCTTTACCTTTATAAGGCTCTGGTGGACGGTAACCGCGAATCTCAGCTGCAACTTGTCCGATCAACTGCTTATCAGTACCAGAAAGTATGATTTCAGTTTGTGATGGACACTCAGCTGTTACGCCGTCAGGAAGTTTGTGAACCAAAGGATGTGAGAAACCTAGAGTTAAATCAATATCTTTACCGACAAGCTTTGCACGGTAACCAACACCAACTAACTGTAGTTTCTTAACGAAACCTTGAGTAACACCAACAACCATGTTGTTGATTAATGCACGAGCGGTACCAGCTTGAGCAGCGGTTTTAGCGCTTTCAACTGGTGAACACTTGATTTCATTGTCTTCAACAACAACAGAAACATCAGTGTTAATCACTCGAGTCAAACTACCTTTAGTACCTTTTACGGTGATAGTTTGTTCGTTTAAAGTCACTTCTACGCCTGCAGGAATAGCGACTGGTGCTTTTGCGACACGAGACATTGCTAGCTCCTTATGCTACGTAGCAGATAACTTCCCCACCCATGCCTTTTTGGCGGGCGGTACGATCAGTCATCAAACCTTGAGAAGTGGATACAATAGCGACACCTAGTCCGCCCATAACTCTTGGAAGTTCGTTTTTACCTTTGTAAATACGAAGACCAGGACGGCTAACGCGCTGGATAGTCTCAACGACTGGCTGACCTTGGAAATACTTAAGTGTAATTTCCAATTCAGGTTTAGCTTCATCTGCTACGGCGTAGTCTGAAATATAACCTTCTTCTTTAAGCGTTTGCGCGATAGCGATTTTTAGCTTAGCAGAAGGCATCTTTACAGATACGTGTTTAGCAGCTTGGCCGTTACGAATACGTGTTAACATATCCGCAATAGGATCTTGCATGCTCATATTAGCTTACTCCGTGACAAGTGCTTACCAGCTGGCCTTGCGTAGACCAGGAACTTCACCGCGCATAGTTGCTTCACGTAATTTAATACGGCTAAGGCCGAATTTACGTAGGAAACCATGTGGGCGACCAGTTTGACTACAGCGATTGCGCTGACGCGCTGCGCTAGAGTCACGTGGTAGAGCTTGTAACTTAAGTACTGCATCCCAACGATCATCATCAGATGTTGTTGAACTGCTAATGATAGCTTTAAGTGCTGCACGCTTTTCAGCGAACTTAGCTACCAGCTGTGCACGTTTTGCTTCACGTGCTTTCATTGAACTTTTTGCCATTACGCTACCCTTATTTCTTGAATGGGAAGTTAAAGCCTTCGAGCAAAGCTCGGCCTTCTTCATCATTCTTCGCAGAAGTAGTGATTACAATATCCATACCGCGGATCTTATCGATTTTATCGTATTGGATCTCTGGGAAGATAATTTGCTCACGTACGCCCATCGCATAGTTACCACGGCCATCGAACGACTTAACGCTCAAACCACGGAAATCACGAATACGCGGGATTGCGATATCTACTAAACGCTCTAAGAATTCCCACATACGCTCACCGCGTAGTGTAACCTTACAACCAATTGGGTAGCCTTCACGGATTTTAAAACCAGCAACTGACTTACGAGCTACAGTCACTACTGGCTTCTGACCAGCGATAGCAGTCATGTCACGAAGCGCATGCTCCATAACTTTCTTATCTGCTACTGCTTCGCCAACACCCATATTAAGGGTGATCTTTTCAATCCGAGGGACTTGCATGACACTGCTATAACCAAACTTAGTTACAAGTTCAGGACTAACAGTCTCTTTGTATATATCATGCAGTTTCGCCATCGTTTACTCCAAATTACTTAACGAGTTCACTGTTCGACTTAAAGAAACGGACTTTTTTCCCGTCTTCAAATCGGAAACCAACGCGATCAGCTTTGCCAGTGGCAGAGTTGAAAATCGCTACGTTTGATGCTTGTATTGGTGCTTCTTGCTCAACAATACCGCCAGCTACGCCCAATTGTGGGTTTGGCTTTTGGTGTTTCTTGACAAGGTTAAGACCTTCTACAATTAATTTACCAGTTGGAAGAACCTGAGAAACCTTACCGCGTTTACCCTGGTCTTTACCTGCTAGTACAATTACTTCGTCTTGACGACGTATTTTAGCTGCCATTTTGAAGCTCCTTACAGTACTTCTGGTGCCAATGACACAATCTTCATAAACCGCTCAGTACGCAGTTCACGTGTCACAGGTCCAAAGATACGAGTACCAATCGGTGCTAGGTTTGCATTAAGCAATACCGCTGCGTTCCGATCGAAGCGAATGACAGAACCGTCTGGACGACGTACGCCTTTCTTAGTACGGACTACCACCGCGTTATATACATCACCTTTCTTCGCTTTACCGCGAGGAATAGCTTCTTTAACAGAAACCTTGATGACGTCGCCGATACCGGCATAACGACGATGAGAGCCACCCAAGACCTTAATACACTGAACTCTACGAGCGCCGCTATTACAGGCGACTTCTAGAGTCGATTGCATTTGGATCATTTTAAGTGCTCCGCTATCGTTACTTCACATTCCCACAAAGGGGCTACATTTTACCCTAATTCTGACTTTAATTTAGTCAAAATTGGCGCGCAAGTGTAACACCTAAAAAAAGGAATAGATAGTACTAATAATAAAAACGGCTCCAACTAAAGGAGCCGTTCGCTTAAGTACCTAATAAAATTAGGCTTTTCTTATTACTTCAACCAATGTCCAAGACTTAGTCTTAGAAAGCGGACGGCATTCGCGAATAGTCACGATATCGCCAGCATTACACTGATTTTGTTCGTCATGTGCATGGATCTTAGTAGTACGCTTGATAAACTTACCGTATAAAGGGTGTTTTACCTTACGTTCAATAGCTACAGTGATAGACTTGTCCATCTTGTCGCTAAGTACTCGACCTTGCAAAGTACGGATAGTATCAGACATTATGCACCCGCCTTAGAAGTAATAATGGTCTTAACGCGCGCAATGTTGCGACGCACGATTTTAAGCTGATGAGTCTGAGTCAACTGACCAGTGGCGTGTTGCATACGCAGATTAAACTGCTCACGCAGCAGACCAAGCAGTTCAGCGTTCAATTCTTCAACGCTCTTAGCTGTTAGTTCGCTCGCTTTCATTACATCACCGACTTAGTTACGAAGGTAGTCTTCAGAGGAAGTTTAGCTGCAGCTAGGGCGAAAGCTTCACGAGCTAACTCCTCAGATACACCATTCATCTCGTAAAGAACCTTACCAGGTTGAATCTGGCAAACCCAATATTCAACGTTACCCTTACCTTTACCCATACGCACTTCAAGAGGCTTAGAGGTAATTGGCTTGTCAGGGAAAACGCGGATCCAGATCTGACCTTGACGTTTAATGTGACGTGTCATAGCACGACGCGCAGCTTCGATTTGACGAGCAGTTAGACGACCACGTCCAACAGCTTTCAAACCGAATTCACCGAAGCTAACTTCAGTGCCGTTCGCTAGACCGCGGTTGCGGCCCTTGAACATTTTGCGAAACTTCATTCTTTTTGGTTGCAGCATTGCCAGCTCTCCTATTTACCGCGAGGCTTACGCTTCGGCTGCTGTTTCGGCTCTTCATGCTGAGGTAGAACGCCGTCTAGAACTTCGCCTTTGAAGACCCAAACTTTAACGCCAATCACACCGTATTGAGTGTGACTCTCAGAAGTAGAATAGTCGATATCAGCACGCAGTGTATGCAAAGGTACACGACCTTCACGATACCACTCTGAACGCGCAATCTCAGCGCCGCCTAGACGGCCACTCACTTCAACTTTGATACCCTTAGCACCAAGACGCATTGCATTTTGAACTGCGCGCTTCATAGCACGACGGAACATAACGCGACGCTCTAGTTGCGAAGCGATGCCATCGGCAACAAGCTTAGCATCTAGCTCTGGCTTACGGATCTCAGCGATGTTGATTTGAGCTGGAATACCAGTCAGCTTTGCAACTGCGTTGCGTAGCTTCTCAACGTCTTCGCCTTTCTTACCAATCACAACACCTGGACGGGCTGTGTGGATAGTAACGCGAACACTCTTAGCTGGACGCTCGATAACAATCTTAGAAACTGATGCTTGCTTAAGTTTCTTTTCAAGAAACTTACGCACTTCCCAGTCACTGCTCAAGTTATTGGCATAGTCTGACTTGTCAGCGTACCAGGTCGAGATCCAAGGCTTAGTGATACCCAGACGGATACCATTAGGATGTACTTTCTGTCCCATTGCTAACTCCTAGCGATCTGACACAACCACAGTAATGTGGCTGGTGCGCTTGATTATACGATCAGCACGGCCTTTGGCACGTGGCATGATACGCTTCATAGTTGGACCTTCATCGATCATAATCGCTCCAACTCTTAGTTCGTCAATGTCAGCACCTTCATTGTGCTCAGCATTGGCGATAGCAGAGTCCAGTACTTTTTTAACAAGTACTGCAGCTTTCTTAGGGCTGAAAGTTAGAATTTCGAGAGCCTTAGCAACAGGCAGTCCACGGATTTGATCTGCAACCAAACGACACTTTTGAGGCGACGTACGGGCAAAACGATGTTTAGCTAAAACTTCCATCTTATGTCTCCCGTATTAACGCTTCTTCGCTTTCTTATCTGCAGCATGGCCGCGATAAGTGCGAGTTGGTGAAAATTCACCAAGCTTGTGGCCGATCATTTCGTCAGTTACGAACACAGGTACGTGCTGACGACCATTATGGACAGCGATGGTCATTCCAATCATGTTAGGAATGATCATAGAGCGACGAGACCAAGTTTTAATTGGCTTTTTATCTCCCGCTTCCATCGCTTTCTCTACCTTCTTCAGCAAGTGTAGGTCAATGAATGGACCTTTCTTGAGAGAACGTGGCATGGCGAATCCTCTTACTTTTTATTGCGACGACGTACAATGTACTTGTCGGTGCGTTTATTACTACGAGTCTTATAACCCTTAGTAGGCTGACCCCAAGGTGATACAGGGTGACGGCCACCAGAAGTACGGCCTTCACCACCACCATGTGGGTGATCTACTGGGTTCATTGCAACACCACGAACTGTTGGGCGTACGCCTCTCCAGCGCTTAGCACCTGCTTTGCCTAACTGGCGTAGCATATGCTCGGCATTACCAACTTCACCCAATGTCGCGCGGCAATCAACCGGCACTTTACGCATTTCGCCAGAGCGAAGACGTAGAGTGGCGTATGCGCCGTCACGAGCAATAACTTGTACATAAGCACCAGCTGAACGCGCGATCTGAGCACCTTTAGCAGGTTTCATTTCGACTGCGTGCACTACGCTACCCACAGGGATATTACGTAGAGGCATTGCGTTACCGCTCTTGATCTCTGCATCGATACCAGACTGGATCTTATCACCAGCTTTCATGCCTTTAGCGGCAAGGATATAACGACGCTCACCATCAGCGTATAGTACCAATGCGATGTTAGCTGTACGGTTTGGATCATATTCCAAACGTTCAACCTTCGCAGGGATACCGTCTTTGTTACGCTTAAAGTCGATTAGACGATAATGTTGCTTATGACCACCACCAATGTGGCGGACAGTGATACGACCCGTATTGTTACGGCCACCACTTTTAGATTTTTTCGCCAACAGGCCTGCAAAAGGTTTACCTTTATGCAGATCGCTGTTCACCACTTTAACTAAGTGGCGACGACCTGGAGAGGTTGGCTTACACTTAATAACTGCCATGATAATTCTCCTTTGCCTTATTCAGCGCCGCCGACGAAATCGATGTCAGCACCTTCAGCTAGAGTAACATAGGCTTTTTTCCAATCGCTACGGCGGCCAACACGGGCTCCGGTACGCTTAGTTTTACCTTTGTTAACCAAAGTGCGAACTGAATCGACTTCAACTTCGAATAGCTGTGCTACTGCAGCTTTAACTTCAGCTTTAGTTGCATCGATAGCTACACGGAAAACAACTGTATTGTTCTTCTCTGCATTCACAGTGCTCTTTTCAGAGATATGTGGAGCAAGAATCACTTTTAACAAACGTTCTTCGCTTATCATCCCAGCATCTCCTCGATTTGCTTAATAGCTTCAGCTGTTACGAGTACCTTGTTGAATGCGATAAGGCTAACTGGATCAATACCAGCAACATCACGAACGTCAACTTTGTACAAGTTACGAGCAGCTAAGAACAAGTTCTCGTCAACTTCTGGAGTAACAATCAACACGTCTTCAAGTTGCATTTCTGCCAGTTTAGCTTTTAGCTCTTTAGTTTTAGGAGCTTCAACGCCAAATGACTCAACCACGATAAGACGGTCTTGACGTACCAATTCAGAGAAAATGCTTTTCAGCGCTCCGCGGTACATCTTTTTGTTAACTTTTTGGCTGTGATCTTGAGTTTTAGCAGCGA
Source organism: Shewanella sp. 125m-7 (assembly GCF_052977045.1). Taxonomy (NCBI): domain Bacteria; kingdom Pseudomonadati; phylum Pseudomonadota; class Gammaproteobacteria; order Alteromonadales; family Shewanellaceae; genus Shewanella; species Shewanella sp. 125m-7. The sequence goes on along the minus strand of NZ_JBRILQ010000054.1, from coordinate 1,625 downwards.
ATGTTACGCCACCGCCACGCCAGATTGGGCCTTTAACAGTACCAGCACGTGCGCGGCCAGTACCTTTTTGGCGCCATGGCTTCTTGCCAGAGCCAGTTACTTCTGCGCGAGTCTTTTGAGCACGAGTGCCCTGACGCGCGTTTGCAGCGTAAGCTACAACTACCTGATGAACCAGTGCTTCATTAAAGTCACGGCCAAAGGTAGCTTCGGAAACTTCAAGAGCACTCTGTGCGTCTTTCAATACCAATTCCATTACTATCTCCTCAGACCTTAAGCTTTAACAGCTGGCTTGATGATCAGGTCGCCATTAGTAGCGCCTGGAACTGCACCCTTAACCAATAGCAAGTTACGCTCTAAATCTACACGAATTACTTCGAGGTTTTGAGTTGTAACACGCTCTGCACCCATATGGCCTGACATTTTCTTACCTTTGAAAACGCGACCAGGTGTTTGGTTTTGACCAATAGAACCGTTAGATCTATGAGCCAGTGAGTTACCATGCGTTGCATCTTGCATAGCGAAGTTCCAGCGCTTAATACCGCCCTGAAAACCTTTACCCTTTGATTGACCAGTAACATCAACTTTAGCTATATCAGCAAAGATATCTACGTTTAGCTCAGAGCCAACTGTAAATTCTTCACCTTCGCCATCTGCCAAACGCAATTCCCACAAACCACGACCGGCTTCAACGCCAGCCTTAGCAAAGTGTCCTGCTTCTGGCTTATTGATGCGACTAGCTTTTTTGGTACCAGTAGTAATTTGAAGTGCACGGTAACCATCTGTATCCAAAGTTCTCACTTGGGTTACGCGGTTAGCAGCAATTTCAATTACTGTTACAGGTACCGACGCGCCATCTTCATTGAAGATGCGAGTCATACCTACTTTACGACCGATAAGACCGATAGCCATCTCTCAAACCTCTTCTAAGCTCAATTAACCCAAGCTAATTTGAACGTCAACACCAGCGGCAAGATCAAGACGCATAAGTGCATCTACAGTCTTCTCTGTTGGTTCAACGATATCAACAAGACGCTTATGAGTACGTAGTTCGTACTGATCACGAGCATCTTTATTAACGTGTGGAGAAGTCAAAATGGTGAAACGTTCTTTACGCGTTGGCAGTGGAATTGGACCACGAACCTGCGCGCCGGTACGCTTAGCAGTTTCAACGATTTCCGCAGTAGATTGATCAATCAAACGATGATCAAATCCTTTTAAGCGGATACGGATTCTTTGGTTCTGCATTGACCAGAGCTCCTAAAATATACACAAAAAAACCACCTCTAGCAGTTTTCATTATAGAAAATGCAGAGTGAGATGATTTAACCGTTCGACTCACAATCGGAGTCGCTGTTTTTTTACGTCAAACCCGAAGGCAGACCAATTTAAATCGCCTAATGGTTAAGGCGAGGAGCTATTATACTCATTTTAAGACTGAGATCAAGCCCGTTGTTTGAAATACCGTCTAATCGACAGATTTCAACAAAGTGGCGTCATTATACACAGCCAGATCTAGATTACTAGCCTTCCGCCTACTTTTCTTCAGGCAATAAAAAAGGCAGCCTAAGCTGCCTTTTTCAGTATCGAGTTAAGACGATTGCTAATTAAGCAACGATCTCAGCTAC
>NZ_JBRILQ010000053.1:0-25590 GCF_052977045.1 Shewanella sp. 125m-7 | reverse complement strand
TTATCAACATTGATGTTATCAACATTGATGTTATCAACATTGATGTTATCAACATTGATGTTATCAACATTGATGTTATCAACATTGATGTTGCCAGCATTGGCGTTGCCACCATTAACGATGACATGGTCGACGCTTTGTAAACGCCAAGCACCTTCGCGCAGTGGCCCTGCCGGCAATAACATGCCGTTACCTAAACGGCGCTCACCGTCGAGAATAACCAGCTCAATATCTCGGGCTAACTGATAATGTTGCAGCCCATCATCACTAATGATGATATCGACGTCAAACTCTGCCAACAAGTGTTTAGCCGCATCGACTCGCTTAGCGCCAACGACCATGGGCACGTGAGTTCGAGCCACTATCATCGCAGGCTCATCGCCAACACTATCCGCGCTATCGCCGGGGAAAACTGCACGCACACCCTCAATATCGACGCCATAGCCACGACTTATCACCCCAGGCTTTAAGCCGTGCTTTCTAAATAGCTCGATAAGATAAATGACGGTGGGCGTCTTACCGCTACCGCCAACGGTAATATTACCGACAATAATTACCGGCACAGGCAACTTAAGCGCTTTTTTTACCTTTAAGCGAAACAGCAAGCGCCTAAAACCTGTGATCAGCGCAAATAACAGCGACAACGGCCAGAGCGCAAACCTAAGCGGATGACCTTGATACCACAGTTTATTTACCCAGGACTGCATTTAGCTACCAAACTGCATTTGATACAAGTTGGCATAAGCGCCGCCTTTGGCGAGCAGAGACTCATGAGTACCACGCTCGATGATCTTACCTTGGTCAACCACTAGAATTTGGTCAGCGCTTTCGATGGTCGACAATCGGTGTGCAATCACAATCGAAGTTCGGTTTTGACGTAGATTGTCTAAACCTTGCTGAATCGCCTTTTCAGACTCAGTATCGAGCGCTGAGGTCGCTTCATCAAGGATTAATACCGGAGCGTTACGTAATATCGCGCGAGCAATCGCGATACGCTGACGTTGTCCACCCGATAACATCACGCCGTTTTCACCTATTTGGGTATCTAACCCTTCAGGCATAGGCTCAATAAATTCCATTGCATGGGCCAATGTAGCGGCTTCAATGATCTGCTCTTTCGTTGCCACACCTGGATAAGCATAAGCAATGTTGTTAGCAATACTGTCGTTAAACAAAGTCACTTGCTGTGACACTAATGCAACTTGGCTTCGCAAGGACTTAAGTTTGTAATCATCGATGTTTTGACCATCAAGGGTGATCTCACCCGCTTTAAGCCCGGTATAAAAGCGGGTCACTAGACTCGCTATTGTCGACTTACCAGAACCAGAACGGCCCACTAATGCCAAAGTCTGCCCCTGCTCTACTTTGAAATCGATGCCATTTAACGCCAGTTTTTCGTGCCCAGGATAGCTAAAATCTACGTGATTAAAGGCAAGCTCGCCTTTAACTCGCTCAACGTCTAATGTGCCTTTATCACTTTCAGGCTCGGTATCAAGCAGCTCAAATACTGTAGTACAGGCTGCAATACCACGCTGGAATTCAGCGTTAACACGAGTTAAGTTTTTAATCGGCTGTAGCATCGCGAGCATCGCACCTAAGATGGTGGCAAATGTGCCCGCTGTAAGTTCCGCTTTCATGCTGTCGATACTGGCGGCATATAAAACAAATGCCAATGCGAACGATCCAATAATCATCACTAATGGTTGACTGATTGCTTGAGCCGTCGCCAACTTCATTGTTTGGTAACGGTTTTGATCGTTTACTTTAGCAAAGCGCTGAGCTTCAGTTTCTTGACCACCAAAAGACAGCACATTTTTATGGCCTTTAATCATCTGCTCTGTCGCTGCCGTCACTCCGCCCATCGCGGTTTGAATTTGCTTCGATACTTTTCTGAAACGGCGACTCACTACAGTGATAACTATACCAATAATCGGTCCAACCACTAAAATCACTAAAGAGAGTTTCCACGAAAAGTAGAACATGATGGCAATCATGCCGACCACGGTAATACTATCTCGGACGATAGTGATCAGTGCACTGCCCGATGCTCGTGCAATTTGTTCCGTATCATAAGTCACGCGGGAAATGAGATTACCGGTATTTTCTCTATCCATGTAGCTTACAGGTAGCGTCAGATAATGCTCAAATACCTCTTGGCGCATATCCATGATCACCCGCGCACTCATGTATGAGATGCAATATGTCGATAGGAAGTTAGCCAGACCGCGAAGTGAAAATAAGCCGATAACGACAAATGGCGCCAACAATAGGACATCGTTACCAGAGCTAAAACCGTCACCTGTACCAAAATCGATACTACTGACCCCGCCCGTTACACCACCAGCAGCTTGAGCCGCTTGGCCTGCTTGACCACCAAAGCCTTCATCAATAAATGGTTTGATCACTGCAATAAATGTTGCGTCAACGAGGGCGTACATAACTAGGCCTAAGACAGCAAAACCCAATACTACTTTAAGGGGCTTTAAATAACCTAATAGACGCTTAAAAACGGTCCAGACTTCATTTTTAGGAGATGTTGTCATTGAGAGATTAACATTTTGGCAAAAGAAGCATTCTACTCTGGATTTTTAATCTGGCCAAACCTAAACACTTGGTTATACCAAAATGGTGCGAAATCTGAACGATATGTACGAACTTTCATTGTTTCTTGCTCAAATAGCACACTAACCTGTCCGTGTGTTCCTACCGTCAAGGTTGAAATATCTCGTCGATGATAGCGTGCAACGACCTCTTTTTTAGGAAAACCATAGTGGTTTCTAAAGCCCGCGGCAAATAAAGCCAACTCAGGAGAGACCGCATCAATGAAGGATTCGGTAGATGAGGTCCGACTGCCATGATGTGGGGCTATTAATAGTCGACTCTGCAGTACAAATTCGTCTCTATCTGCCATTTCGAGTAACCGAAACTCCGCCTGCTTTTCGATATCCCCAGTGAGTAATACGCTATTACTCCTATCGCTAATTCTGACTACGCATGACCCATTGTTACCAGCTTTGGGCGTTAACGGTGCTAATAGCTCCAGCTTAAGGCCTTGCCAGCCCCATATCTTGGGTCGGCAATTAAGCCGAGCGCGCGCCTGATTAAAGGATTGATCAGACACAAGCTTGGCATCAGGATAATTATCAAGAATGACATTAACGCCGCCAGCGTGATCATTATCGCCATGGCTAACAATAAGATAATCGACATCGCTTATTCCCTTACTTTTAAGAAAAGGCTGCAGCACTCGCTGTGCATAACTAAAGTTTGTCCCGTATCGCGCCCCAGTGTCATAAATGACGGCACGGCTATTTCGCTCGATGACGACTGATAAGCCTTGGCCGACATCGAGTAAGTGCACTTGCCAACGTTTATCTTCGCCCATTCCTTCGATAATAAATAACAGCTTCAAGACTAGCGGCAACAACATCACGGATAACACTAAACACCAGGATTTCTGCTTTATATTGACCATCAAGTAGATGCCAATAGAGGCCATTATCAATGCAGCGACAAGCCCATCGGATAGATGAACCCAAACATAGTTATATTCACTGGCATAACCCAGCAAACTCACCACAGGGGCCATAACTAACGCGGCTAAACTGAATATTCCTGTAGCAGAAAACCCAAATCCAGTGGCGAATAAAAACACCAGTAAGGACAATAACCCAATAGGAATAACCACCAGACTAAACCAAGGCACTAAAACAAGGTTTACCAAAAGGCTGACTAACGAGGTCCCTGAGAAAAAGATAGCTTGAAGCACACCGAGTCCTAACGTTAATCGCCATTGCAGCGCCCAAAATGCCAATAAAACGGATTTCAATTTAGGCCAAAACAGATGTGATAGCGATTTTTCTGGAGGGGCAATCTTATTTGCTGTTTCCGTAACGGTATCAGCTACTGCCACTCGATTATTAGCCGTAAAGTAACGCGTTACTGTGAGGAGAATAATTGCCAATGCGCAAAACGATAACCAAAAACTCGCACTTAATGGGCTTAGCGGATCGATTAATAGGATCACAAACAGTGCATAGAGTAGCCTTTCCCAGCTCGACGAGTGCCGACTGAGGACACTAAAACAGATATAGGCGAGTAACATGATTAACGCGCGCTGGGTTGAAACCGAGAAACCGGCAAGGTAGCTATAGGCTACGGCTCCCAGTGCCGATAACGCTAAACAGTAAAACCAGTTGCGGCGGCTTGCAGTAGGAAAGCGGCGGTACAAAATCCACTTTGAACTCATTAATAACCAAAGCGATACCACAGAAAGGTGCAACCCTGAAATGGCGAAAAGATGGCCTGCTCCGGTATTTCTCAACTGCTGCCAACGTTCAAACGAAATCATCGACTTATCACCCGTAAGCAACGCCAATAACAGGTCAGCACTATGATAAGACGTGAGCGCTAATTTAAGCTTTGTTATTAGCTGAGTGCGATAAGACAAGTTAGTTGTCAGTAACTGACCACTAATCACCTTTCCTTTGCCTATAATATGTTTAGCTAGCAGGTGCTTTTGTTGGTTAAATCCACCTTGGTTTAAAACACTGGTTATCGGTTTAGGCTTTATGACTAATTGCCAACGTTGCCCAGCAACGACTAACGGCGGATTGTGCCAGCTCAATCTCAACTTGCGGCTCATGACATGGGGTGAAATTGAATCAATCAGCACGATATCCATACTAATCCGGTCGCTGTTTGTATGAACAAGTGATATGATTTCGGCCTCAACACTCAATGTTTCGACATTTTCGCCGGTGTTCCAGTCCATTAATAACCAATAAAAAATGCTAAACCAGCTTATTGCTAATAAGCTTCCGGCAATAAATGGAACACGCTTATAGACTGTAATAATCACTAAGACCAATAAAGGTAGAATGTATAGGTCAACCAAGGATGGCCAAAGCATCGTTGATAGAATAGTAATGCCGTAGCCGCACATAAATCGATTCATAGTGAATTAAGTTAAGACAGCAAATTGAAGTTATGCCAAAAAAATTTATTGAAAAATTTATGCCCAAACCCGAAACATTGCGTGATCATAAACACTTGCGCATGTTTGGTGATCTGCTACTAAAACCGAACTTATGGACCTTGAATCGACGCTCGGCTCCCGGTGCGTTTGCAGTGGGCCTCTTTGTTGCGTGGCTCCCTATGCCATTTCAAATGGTACTGGCCGCGGCGTTAGCCATTTTATTTAACGTCAACTTACCGCTTGCGGTGGCGCTGGTATGGATCACTAATCCTATCACCATGCCGTTCATGTTTTATATGGCCTACCTGTTAGGAGCCAATTTGCTCGGTCATGAGCCACAAGCCTTTAATTTTGAGGCCAGTTGGCAATGGATCCAAGCGTCGCTTGAAACAATTGGCCCACCATTTTTACTAGGTTGTATCGTGTTTGCGGGCGTTTTTTCATTAGCCGGTTATTTTATGATAAAGAACCTCTGGAAATACTCAGTCTTGTTTAAGTGGAAAAGACGCTATAAATAAGCTGTTCAACTAAGTTATTAAAATCAGCTGTCAAAATCAGCTGTTAAAATAAACGCTTAGCAATTGCGGTCACAAAAAAAGCAGTCATTAAGACTGCTTTTTTTATGGATTAAATTGCGCTTTTACAGCGATGGCTACTACTGGTTTTTCTCTTTAGCCAATACACTCTTCATCGATGGCACTATGGTGGTTGGATCGAGTCGCACCTGATACCAGTTCACACGCCAATCCAAGTGAGGGCCTGTCGAGCGACCCGTTGAGCCAACCTCAGCGACTTTATCACCTTGCTTTACAATATCGCCCTCTTTGACATACAGCTTACTCAAATGCAAAAAACTTGAGTTCACACCATAGCCGTGATCGATAATCATGGTGCCGCCCGAGTAAAACATATCTGGAACAGAAAGTGATATCACCCCATCAGCGGGAGCAACCACAACCGTACCTGTTTTTGCCGCAACATCGACCCCATAATGCGGTGTGCCGGGTTTACCGTTGTAAACACGCTGGCTACCATACACACCAGAAATTCGGCCGGTTAAGGGCCAGACAAAGACTTGGTTAAAGGCGTTGCTTTGAGTAAATTGAGCCCTAGCCGCTTTAACCTGTTTAGCGTCTTTTGCCGCACGAGCTTGAGCCTTAGGATCTGGCTTCATGATCGTCTTGCTGATCCCGTTGACTTGTTGAATATTGTATTGACGCTGGTTGATTGTTAACGGCTTAAGTTGGGTCAGTCCATCGGGGTACACCAGCTTAAGCATTTGCTCAAGCTCGGCTTCCCGGGCAAAGCCAAAAACAAACTGACCTTGCTCGTTCACCAACACTGGCTCATCATTTAAGAAAACTTGAGTGCCAGGTTGTACTTGCGCTCGCACCAGTGCACCTTGGGATAAATCCCCGTTAAGCTGAACTTGTGCGCTAGCTTGACAAGCCAAGCTGCTCAATATGCTAGTCAAAACAATCCGCGTAAATGGTCTCAAAGTGACTCCTTTAATCCTTAGCTAACAGGCTTTCGGCTCGCAATAGCGCCCTTACCTACACCTTCGTAAGCGATGACTTTAAATTCACTGCTTGGCACTTTTTCAGATAGCGTTTGCGCCATGTAGTCAGCCAATAACTCAACGGTAGTATCATGGGGAAGAATATCGCAACGCTGTTTAGGCATGGCTAGCTGAAAGTCACCTTGCGGTGCTTGGTAATGAAAGCCACAGTGCGTCTCATCGTTCACCACTGTCTGTGGAGACAATTCCAACGAACCGACTGGAACCTGATCGTCTACCGTAGCCAGATAAATATCGTGCCAACGTTTAGCCCAATACTCATCCCATTTTGGCGCCGCTAATCCGTTTTCAAACACTGTAACTGGGCTACGATGCCCATGAGCAATACGTTGACAATTGCCATCATGTTTCTTCAAACCATGACTGTAATGGTAAAATGGCGCATCATGTATTTCGTTTCTTAAGGTTAACGAAATACCTTCTACGTTCGCAGGCAACACTTCTGTTAATGCCTGCTGCAGAAACTTATTCACGCTGTCAAAATCGATGATTTCACTCGGGATCAGTGCAAATGCTTGTGAAGGACAAGCTAGGTGAATATCACCTTGTTGACTTGAAAAGTCCATCCATACCCTATCACCTTGCTGCTGCCAACGCGCTGCATCACAGGCCGTTGGTACCAATAAACGGTGATCGGCCACATTATCGATAGTATTTTTAATGGTGCGTTTTACCTTAGCAAAATCGAGCACCATATTTTGCTCATCTAAACCACCGTCAAGCAGCACATCAACAATCCAACTTTCACCAACCATGCCACGTATTGGACACAGGTATGAGAAATCGATAACGGTTAAATCTTTAACAAAAAGTTGCATTTGCGCTCCTAGGTAGAAAAACAGTCTACCTGCCATAGTCCATGCAGCAATGGCCGCAGGATGAATGAATTGAATGATACCAATTGGTATTAGAGTCGTTAAATTGACTCTTTAATAATTGCAGTAGTTTGCAATGAACAAGCCGAACACTAATGGTTCGGCGGTTATGTAACAATGCACATTCTACTGATATAAAAACTACCGTAACGATTATTCGCCTTTTAGACGACGATCTAATTGATCTTTAAGGTTGGCTGGTACACCTTTGATAATGATGCTGTCGGAGATTGGATCGTAAATAACCCTTTCACCTAAATGCTGTCCATCAAAACTCAATGTGACGCCACCACCTGTGCCAGAGAACTTCTTCAACTGTCTCAATGTTGGCTTATCACCAGGAAACTCTTCTTCCAATTCATAATTGCCACCCTGAGCAAAATCATAAAAAGAGTCCATACCTTGGTCTGCGAGTTCATCGGCTAAATCTTTAATCTGAATCGATGCACCTTCATCACAGCGCTCAGTACAATAATCAAATACACGCTCACGAGCCTGTTGACGTTCATCTTTAGTCAACTCGCTGTTACCAACAAAGTCTTCAACGGCATTCATTAACGACTTGTTTTGAGCCTTAATATTAACCCCTTCAACACAGCCCATGAAGTCCAAGAAGAAATCAGCGACTTTGCGACCCGCACGGCCTCGCACAAAAGAGATATATTTTTTAGATCCGGGATCGGCTTGCCACTCGGTTAAATCGATACGCGCAGCAAGTTGGACATTATTTAAATCCAAATGGGTATTTTGCGACAACTCCATATCATCGAGTACCGTCATTGATGACTTTGCGTTAAGCAAAGACACATATAGGTAATCACTTGTCATATAGGTGTAGCAAGATAACAGCAAGAACCCGCCAGTACTAAAGTCATACTTAGCTAATTCTTCTTGCAGTAACTTACCCGCAATACCCGAGAACTCAACAAAACCTAGCTCACCGCTGCGATAAGTCGTTAACGCTTCTTCAAACTTAGTGTTTGCTTCGCCGTCTTCACCGCTAATACCAAAATGCCCAAAACCCTTACCCGCTTTTGTCGTGTAGGTTTGATGTAACTCTTCTAGCATCGCCTCAACCGCTTGGCTATTTAGCAAAGGTTGCGGACGTAATCGACAACTAAGTTGACCTTCACCATCTTGAGAAATGGAGTGGATAATTGCTTGTTCGACGTTAATACTCATTGAGCCTCGATAAAATTTGGCAAGGAGCGTAAGCCTTGGCTCACGCTGTTAATGTATAAATTAATATTCAGTCATTGATAACGGAAAGCGAATTCCCGATACCAAGCTTAATGCTCGCTATCATACCAGAGAGCGGCAATAAATCCATATTTGCTTGAGTGAAGCAACGCTCAATTTGGAACGTTATGACAAGGTTAAACTCATGCCTAAGCCCATCGTCTCTCACTCAGCATGAATCATATAAATAACTTACAAATCAGCTTTATACTGACTAATCATAACAATCATAAACTGGATTGCGATATTTTTTAAAAGGCTGTTGTAGGTAAAAGCTAAACCAACATTTAAGCTACAAACAGCCCTCAATCATAGCGTCCAGATCGCCGCACGACAAAAAGTAAGATAAAAGTGCGGAGCTTCTGCAAGAAATCCGTTATTATATGGAGTTAATCAAGATTTAAAGTGAACCTTTTTAATTATGGCTATTCAATCTAAATATTCTAATACTCAAGTTGAGTCTATTATTGCTGAATTACTTGCAGTGCTAGCAAAGCATCAATCTCCAACAGACCTCAGCTTGATGGCATTAGGCAACTGTGTCACTCACCTATTGCAAAATAAGGTGCCTGCTGAATCGCGTAAAGTGGTTGCAGAGCAATTTGCTAAAGCATTGTTGCAGTCAGTCAAATCTAAATAATATACACATATTTTAAGCAGAATAAGTAAAGGCTAAACAAATCGTTTTAGCCTTTATAATGCCTAAACAATAAATGGATCAACATGGTCGAGCGACAAAAACAGATTGGACGTGATCGCGTTTCACGCTTAGTAAGCTGGGGGCATTGGTTTGCCTTTATTAATGGATTACTTGCCATTATTGTCGGCTATCGGTATCTCGATACCATCGGGCTTCCCGAATCATTTATTGGCTGGGGCTATTTAGTGATTAGCACTATAGGTCATTTTAGCTTCTTAGCGTTTATGGTCTATCTGGTGTTTATTTTCCCCGTCACCTTATTGTTACCCTATTCAAAAGTCCTCAGGGGTTATGCCGCCATAGTGGCGACATTGAGCTTGTGCTTACTGCTCTATGATACGGTGATCTATGATGATTATGGTCTTCACTTAAGTCCATTTGTATTTGATCTCGCTTGGGCCGATTTAAATGCCTTACTACGTGGCACCTCATACATCATCACACCTCTTGCCATTTTGGCGATAGAATTAACCTTGGCCAATTTTCTGTGGAAGCGCATAGAAAAAATCCGTAAACGCAATATTGGCAATCGTATCGTCGTGATTGTTGGAGCCTGCTTTGTTGCCAGCCACCTAATACATATTTGGGGTGACGCCGCTGATGTCACCGAAATAACCCATTTCGATGACGCTTATCCTTTATCTTACCCTGCCACAGCTAAGAGTTTAATGGAGAGCTATGGTATTGAAGGTATTCAAGACCATCATAGCCAAATACCGCCAAAGGCGAGTCTCAAATACCCATTATCAAAGATGCAATGCAGTGCTGATAACCTGCCAAACATTTTGATCATCGCTGTTGATAGCTTACGAGCCGATCTAGTTGATAGCTCTACCATGCCTTTCCTTGCATCTTATGCTAAAAACAATATCGACTTTACTGAACACCTCAGTGGTGGCAATCATTTCGGCAGTGGTATGTTTAGCCTGCTTTATGGTCTGCAAGGTAGTTACTTTAACGCTGTAGACTTACATTTTCAGAGCCCGGTACTAACCCAAGAACTCAAGGCGAAAGGCTATCAATTAGGACTCTTTACCACCCAAGATAGCTTAGCCGAGCCGCAAGCAATATATAACGACTTTACGCGCGTTAACGCAGAACATATCAACAGTTATGCCAAATCTGATCTTCAATCCGTGGTAAATTGGAAACGGTGGACACAGTCAACGGCTCAGCCTTGGTTTAGCTTACTCAACCTAAAGTCACCAGAAAGCTATGACACTCCCATTGGCTTCTTAGGTATCAAAACGGTCCAAGCATCAGTAAAGTTAAAACCAGCAGAAAAAGTCTTATTTAACCAATATCGACAGTCGCTTAACTTTATCGATAAGCAGATTGAACAGGTGGTGAGCACGCTTCCGAAAGACACTTTGGTAGTCATTACAGGTATTAACGGTAAGATGTTTACCAGTAACTCCGATGAAGCTAGGGTTAACCTGTCTCCCGATAGTATTCGCGTGCCGATGATTATTCATTGGCCAAATGAAGAATCCGCTAAAAAGATAAAATATCGTACTACACACAATGGTTTAGTACCTGCTATTTTGACTCAAACCTTAGGTTGCACTAATCCCGCCTCTGATTACAGTTCTGATCAAAGTCTAATGCAACCTAGTGATAAAACCTGGGTTTACGTTGGCGACCACCGTATCTTTGCTATTTACCAAGAGAACGAAATCACCGTTATTGACCGTCATGGTAAATACCGGATCTACGACAGTGAATATCATAAGCGGTTAAAGAAGAAGTTAAGCGCCCCAGAGCTCGTTGAAGTAATGCGTGAAGGACGTAGACTCTACATCCATTAGAGATTACAAACTAAACAAACGGATACCAATAACTCATGAAGAGCTTGCGCAATCAAAAATGTCTTGATAAAGTGCTGGCTCTTCAGAATTCCCCCTTTGTTATAAGTAGTTTATAACGTGTTCTGTTGAATATCTCGGGATATGGCCTAGTCCGGTAAGGCGCTTGTCTGGGGGACAAGAGATCACAGGTTCAAATCCTGTTATCCCGACCAAATTAAACAAAAAAGCCAGCTAATCAGCTGGCTTTTTTGTTTCTGCACTACTTAAAATACAAAGCTTAAAAGTAATACCAATTAATAATTGCAGAATAGACATAAAAAAGCGCTGATATTACAGCGCTTTTATTACTGTCGAGTCTTTACTCGTGACAGTCTGAACACTCTTTCATTGTAAGCTCTGGAGTGTGGATCTCTGTATCTAGCTCGTGAGCGCTCGCCATATCGTGACAATCGTTACAAGTCGCAATGCTTGCTTCCATCTCTGTATGCTCTTCAACATTAATTGTCTCATGGCAATCAGTACAGTTTACAGCCATAGCTGAAGCAGAAAACGCTAACGCAGCAACCAAAGTTAAATATTTCATATGCATTCCTTAATACGGAGTTATCGCACTTAATGTTTGTGGTGTCACAGAACTGTTAAGGCTTTTTTTGTTAAAGCTGCCTAATAAATTAAAGACTTAATTACTTTACAGCCATGCGTACTATGATATGAATTAACCTTAACTGAACCTTAAATATCGCCCTAAGCTTGAACAAAAGCTGACTGAGAACTCGATGACTTCCCAAGGTTGTGAGCAAGATCGGACATATAGCAATATTTAACGTTTTCTGCTTTTTCAATCTTAAAATTTACCCTTTATCCTAAATAACCTTACCACCGCAACTGCTGCTTTTTTACTCACCCAACAACAGATAGACAGTTAGACGTTGCTATCCCTTAACAAAGTTAATAAATTGTAACTAACGAGACAATTGATAATCGCTAGCGGTATAGCAACTGACGAGAAAGGCGCGCTCTATTGATAAATATCGATAAAAATAAATTTCTGTTAGCTTCCACGTTAGGTTTAATCGGTTTAGTCATCAACCTGTACCCGATACACTTATTTGCTAACATCCAGTTAATCTTTGGCAATGTATCCTACGTTGTTACCGCAATACTGCTCGGGCCTTGGTATGCTCTCTATACCGCAATGATTACCGTCTCAGGGCTAATGATCGCTTGGGATAGTCCTCATGTATATCTGTTATTTGGCGTTGAAGCACTCTGTCTAGGATTCGCAAGAAGAAAAGATATTTATGCTTTATATGCTAGTTTTTGCTTTTGGCTATTTATCGGTATGCCCCTGTTCTATCTTTATATCTTTATCTTTACAGATCTACCCAGTAGCCACATCGCCTTTATTGCGCTAAAGCAAGGGATCAACGGCTTGGTCTATGCCTGTATTGGATCCTTGTTAATTATCTTAAGCCCCCCCTTCTGGCACTTTGCCGATAAAGTTAAAGACAGGCAGCGACGAACTTTCAATGCTCAGCTCACTTATACCTTTACCCTCGTCATTACCATCGCTTTGCTGTTGGCAGCCTTGCTCTTCAATAACCAATTTATTGAACGCCAACAAAGCCTGCTTTATACCAATATAAAAAATACTGCAGATCATCTTGGATTATCGACTCAAGCATACCTCGACACACATATCCAAGCGATATCCAACGCCGCCGCTTGGCTTAGTTTAAATAAACACGGAGAGGTTGAAGAGCAGATCTTACTAAGCAAGCTGCATAATAATTACCCAGGCTTTATTACCATGTTGCTCGCCAATGACGAAGGCAACGTCATTGCCGCGAGTCCCGCGTCCTTGCTTACCAATGGCACTGTTAATCCTCAAAAGTTTAGTATCCGTGACAGAAACTATTTTATCGAATCCTATATAAACCAACGCGCTTATATATCACCACCGTTTTTAGGTAAAGGCTTTGGTAATGATCCTATCGTTGCCATTAGCTCGCCCGTTTACCCAGCCAACAACCCTCATCAACCGATAGGTATTATCGAAGGTTCACTCAATTTAAATGAATTTAAAAAGGTTGATAAATTCAACACTGACTCACTGCACCAGTCCATTGTGCTCATTGATAAAAATAGAAAAGTGATTTACGCCTCAGATGGACTCGATATCGCGCCCTTGAGCGAATTTAGCTTCTCACAACCTAGCGAAAACTATATTACCTCTCTGCCAATGCTTAATATCAGCCACGGCGACAATAAGGCGCCGGAGTATGTTTATGCGAATGCGACGCTCAGCAATGATTGGCAATTATTTGTGCTTAATCCTTTTAGGCCATTGGTAGAGTTGGTCGAAAGCATGTACTTGGCCACGTTTGCAATACTGCTTATTTCATTATTGATCACCATTTATATTTCACGAGTGATCAGTGCGCGCCTGACTCTGCCCTTAGAAAATATCGCCAATAAGTTCAGCACTAGCCTTGAAGGTGATAATCTCGAATATGCGGTAAATGAAGAGTCACCTCAAGAAGTGTATTCTTTATTTAATCGCTTACAGCAAAGTAAAAGCCAACTTATTAGTTATCAGCTTGAACTCGAAGAAAAAGTCGCGATTAGAACTTTAGAGCTCGAGGACGCCAACCGCCAACTAAAAACATTGGCCGAAAAAGACCCGCTTACGGGATTGTACAATCGCCGCTATGCGGAAGAGCAATTTAAGGGAGTTCAAGAATTCTGCCAACAAAGCGATGAGGTCATAGCAATTGCCCTACTCGACCTTGATAAATTTAAGTACATTAATGATACCTATGGCCATGACAGCGGAGACCTCACGCTTAATTTAGTCGCTCAGTTACTCAATGATGATTTCAAGCGAGATTCAGATATTATCGTTAGATATGGTGGTGAAGAATTTCTATTAATTATGCCACTGTGTAATGCGCTAAAAATTGAAAGTCATCTAGAGCACTTTAGGCAAAGACTTGAAAACACGCTAATCGACAATCAGCATGAAAATGTACAATTTAAGGTGACCACCAGCATAGGGGCTGTCATAGGAAGTGGAACCTTTAGCGCCTCACTGGAAGATTGGGTCAAACAGGCGGATATTAATCTTTATCAAGCCAAACACAGTGGCCGTAATAAACTGGTATTCAGCACATTAGAAGAACCAATGATGACCGAAAAAATTAAGGCGTAATTGTCCCGTCCATTTTACTGAGCATATAACGATGGAATGGATTCCATTTCTGTCTCATGATTTCACTCGCGGACACACTGAACACCCCTCTCTCTCCACGAGAGGCCCCTGTGCCTATCTGAATGTGTTGCTTATCTGCGTCCCAAATGGGGCCATACAGTGCATCGCTTCTAGGAAATGGTAAGGCTACGTGCGACAGTGAATAAACCTGCTTAGGCCAGCTCAGTGAAAGTGGGGTTATGCTAGCGTCATTGATACTACGGCTTTGAATTTGGCGACTATCAAGGCTCTGGTTTTCAATTAAAGTAAAGTCGTAATTAAACTCGCCGTCAGCCATCATCTGTCGATAAGGTTGCAGAGGATCATTTAAAATAAGACTCAAGTTCACTTTGGTACGGTTAATATCAAATAGTACTAACTCATGACCACCCGCTGGCAATTGATTGTATAAACGGTTGACCACAGCACGGGTATCAACGGTATCATCAGTTAAGGACTGAAACGTTAATATGGGTGGTAACCCAGCTAACCGCTCTGCTCCAAGTTGCTCAATAAGCTCCAAATTTCGTATCGAAAGCTGGTACACAACATCACCTGCATTCACGGCAAACGAGCCATATTTAAACGGATCGTATTCCGCTTGAATGCTATTCCAGCTCAACTTATCTAATCCAAGTACTGTGCCGAGCCTTGCCTGCCACCACGCACCTGCGGCAACGGGCGGTAAGCCTATAGCCGGAGAGATAAGTACCATAGACGCATAATCAGCCTTTTTCTCAACCGCAAGGCGCTCAAGCTCATGGTTAAGCGCCAACGCCGCGCCTGTAGAGAAACCAACTAAATATAACGGTTTATCACCCAATACTGTTTTCATATGTTGGGTTGCAAGTGCCACTGCCCCAGCCATATCTTGCCAATAAATATTGGTGAGTGCCGAGGGTAAAGTCCCGTGACCTGGTAGCCTAAGTCCCAGTACATGAGCCTTATCTTTATAATGGTTCGCAAAATGTGACATGGCGTAGGGTGAGTCAGACATACCGTGTAACAGAAGCACGCCATATTCGGCGTCAGCGTTAGGCCACTCATAGCTGCGATTCCAATCTTGTATCCAGAGCCCCGGATCGGAATAACTTCCTTTCACATAGCGATTGAGAATATCGTAAGACTGTGGGTCGCTCGGCTGTTGATACACTTTACTTTCTAGCTCGGCAAAAAGCTTATCTTCAAGCGCCATATACTCATCGAAACGATTAAGATTGCTGTTTACGCGATATTCAGAGGTTAAATCGGTAGTATGCCAAAACGATAGATCGGGGCGTGAATTTAAAAACCATACCGCCAAGGCAATTAGCGTAATGCTAGTGCCTAAAGACGCATAAAACAACGCAAAGGCGAGGTGTTTTGTCGATCCGATAATAATGGCTTTCATGCGTCGCTATTCATCCTAAACAAGCAATATAATAAAAGTGAACTCGATAACAAAAGATAGCTTAATAATAAAGGATAACTTACACGTTTTTGATACGAACGGGTAAAGATAAGGGCATAAATTGAATAAACATAATTACCTAATCGGCAGCGCCAGTGCCAGTACCTGCTTTTATTTACCTACACCACCAGCACTCGATAGTCACTGGCATTATGCCTCTATCGATGCAATACAACGCCTTATCGACAGTAACGGTAATCATTGGCGAAAAATTCTAACCATAATGGCTAAAATATCGGTAGGTGATAACAACTGGAAACACTATCGCGATGATCAATTATTAAAACAAAACGAATCTATCTGTATCGGTGCGACTAAATTAATGCCAGATGCCAAGCTACATATTGTGTGTGGCCAGCAAAGTGCACAGAGCCTGCAATTATCTGAGCAGCAATGTAGCTTGCTAACACCGTACATCAGTAAACACCTTACTCAAGCTCTCTATGTGTGCCCGTATCTCGATTACCGCCAATTTCCGAATCTGCAAATAGATCAATTAAGAAGTAGATTAAACTTGCCACCGCTGAGCTAATCATCGCAGTATTCTTTGCTGCCAGCTCTTGGACTCAAGCTCTTAAATCAGGCTCTTAAGTCAGGCTCTTAAAGCGACTCATAAAAATTAGCGAAAGAAAAAGGCGCCTAGGGCGCCTTTCATCTATCAATCACATCGAATCGCTATCGAAACTAAACCATATGCAGCGCTAAGCCGTATGAGCCTAATCATAAATCGTTGGGATCGGCTCTCGCTTGTGTTGAGTCGCGCGGTATATACCAACAAGCTTATCATTAACAAAACTGCTGACCTGTTTACCCTCTAAAAAGTCATCAATCTGCTCATAGGTTAAGCCTAGCGCGACTTCATCTTCTAATTGCGGCTTGCCCTCTTCCAAGTCAGCCGTAGGTGCTTTAACCACCAGCGACTCGGGCGCGCCTAAGTAGGCCGCCAGTTGACGCACTTGGCGCTTATTAAGTCCAAACAATGGCGCTAAATCACAAGCACCATCACCCCACTTTGTATAAAAACCGGTAATATTTTCAGCACTATGATCCGTGCCAACCACTAAACCACCCACTAACCCCGCGATCTCATATTGGGCGACCATACGCATTCTTGCTTTTACGTTACCTTTTACAAAGTCGACTTTGTCATCTTCTGGCAAGGTAATACCTGCCGCTTCAACTGCAGCGACGGTTTCACTATGTACACCATTTACACCAAGCTTTACGTTTACCGTGACTTGTTTTGAAGGTTGAATAAACTGACAAGCTAGCTGCGCTTCATCTTCATCCTTTTGAACATCGTAGGGTAAGCGCACGGCAATAAACTGATATGGGTTTGCCTCTGAGCCGCCGTTAAGCTCGTCAATCGCAAGCTGACACAAACGCCCGGCCAGTGAAGAGTCGACGCCACCACTGATCCCCAAAACTAAAGAATTTGTATTGGACTGCTTAAGCTTTGACTTAATAAATGCAACCCGTCTTTGTATTTCAAAAGCGGGATCAATCGCCTTAAGCACCTTCATTTCTCTTAAGATCTGTCCTTTCACGTTCTGCGCTCCAATGGTCGTAGGCATAAAATCGGCTTATATTATGGGTCAATTTTACCGACAATTCACGACCTGTTTTATAACAATCGTGTTAATTTAGCGCTTCGAGAGAAAATTTATCATCTGGTGTTTCAATCACGCTTCAGACAGAAAACCAATTGGGGCTCTAACAAACATGAGCAACACTGATAAATACTGATAAATACTGATAAATACTGATAAATACTGATAAATACTCAGACTAAGCAATACTAATACTCAGACTCAGACTAAGAGATACTATGGATTATCATTTACTCATTTCACTGGCCGTCATTCATCTCGTTGCACTCGCAAGCCCCGGGCCAGATTTTGCCTTAGTCGTTCGCCTTGCGACTCAAGAGTCTCGCGCCGCAGCGGTTGCCTCTGCACTTGGTATTGCGGTGGCGATTCTCGGTCACACTCTGCTCAGTTTAACGGGCGTCAGCCTAATCATTAAAAGCTCAAACTTCTTATTCACTCTGGTTCAGCTCGCAGGCGCAAGCTATTTAGCGTGGATGGGGGTAGGCGCAGTAAAAGCTGCATGGCAACATTGGAAAGATCCGGTGTCGGTTGAGAAAACAGCACAAAGCAAAGGCGTCACTGCTTATAAAGGGTTTATGCAGGGGCTGTATACCAATCTTTTAAACCCCAAAGCACTAGTGTTTTTTATCACTCTATTTTCAACCCTGATCACACCACAAATTAGTTTTACCACCAAGGGCATGGCAGCCATATTACTGTTTGCCTTGTCTTTTTTCTGGTTTAGCTTTATTGCAGTAGTGTTATCTAAACCCAAAATTCAACTGAAAATGAAAAGGGCCAGCCCGTTCATCAACCTAGTCACTGGGGTTGTATTTATTGTTGTGGCGCTGATGATTATTTCAGGACTGGCGACGCCTAACTAACAGCCCCTAGTTTAGCAATACTCAGTTATCAATACGCAGCTAGCAATACGCAGTCAGACAATAGGTAGTTTAAGAGTAGGCAAGGCAACCCAGCCCTGTGATTTAAATCACAGGGCTCATTTAAGTCAATGAGCCCTGCCATAAGCCATGGCTCAGCGCCTATCAATCCCACATTAACGCTCTCACAAACGCACAAACTCAAATGAGTCGTTGTCCTGTCCCCACTAGACCAACTGATGCTTCTCTAAGCGATACAAAAACGCTTTATAACTCAGCCCCAATTGTTTTGCAGCCTGAGTTCGATTGCCATCATGTCGTGCCATCGCCTGCTGTAAGCAATCTTTCTCAAATGCTTCCCACTCAAAACCATCTACGGGTAGCACAAATTGATTGGGGTTAATTGTACTCTTGCCAGATTGTAATTCGGCAACGAGCTCTTGTTCATCACCGAGCAGCACAAACCGCTCAATTCGATTCGACAGCTCTCGTACGTTACCAGGCCAAGGATAATCCAGCAGTGATTTCATCGTTTCAGCACTTAACTTAACGACTTCAACCCCGTACTGACCACCGTGGATCTTGAGAAAATGCTCAATGAGTCGGCCAATATCTTCTCGACGCGCTCTAAGTGGTGGCATATCAATGGGAACCACGTTCAATCGATAAAACAGATCTTCTCTAAAGTTACCCAGCTCCACCTCTTGCTTAAGGTTTCGGTGAGTCGCAGCGATCACCCTGACATCTAACTTTATCTCACCATTTTGTCCAAGACGTGAGATCACCCCTTCTTGTAAAAATCGCAATAGCTTAGTTTGTTGCAGCAGAGGCAGGTCACCAATTTCATCGAGAAAAATGGTACCGCCATTCGCGGCCTCAAGCTTACCAATCTTTAAGGTATTCGCACCGGTAAAAGCCCCCTTCTCAGCACCAAATAACTCAGACTCAGCCAAACTTTCAGGAATAGCGCCGCAATTAATGGCAACAAAGGGTTTATGCTGTCGACTCGACAATTGATACAGAGCCCGAGCAGCGAGCTCCTTACCAGTACCACTTTCTCCGCCAATCAGCACCGTGGCATCAGTCGCGCTCACCCGTTGTACACGGGCATATACTTTTTGCATACAGGGCGCCTTACCCACTAAGCCCACCAGCTCTTGTTGCTGAGATAGCTCTGAGGCTAGGCGTCGATTTTGCTGTTTAAGTGTCAATGACTTAGCGACTTTGTCTATCGCCATCAACAGTGATTGGCGTTGATATGGCTTTGACAGATAATCATCTGCTCCCGCCTGCATGGCATCTACCGCATGGGTGATCGTGCCGTAAGCCGTAGCGATAATAAAGCCAAGATCCGGGTATTCTCGTCTCACGTAGCTCAGCAGATCCATGCCGGTCAATTGTCCAAGCTTCCAGTCTGAAAACACGAGGTCTGGCACGCTCTCTTTTATCGATAAGATGGCTTCTTCAACGCTTGCTGCACTGCGGATTTGATATTCATTTGCAGCCAAAATTTGGCAAATAAGCTCGCGTTGATCCGGCTCATCCTCGACGACTAAAATCTGCAAAGGCGCATGACTCATAAGTGTTCTCCTTGCGCGGTATCGGCTTGTTGCTCTGGTTGCTGCGCACCAAGACCAAAAATGAGTGTCACTATGGTGCCTCCTTGGGGATTATCTTCAAATTGGATTTCACCATCATAATGGCTCTCGATTAATCGCTTAGCAATATAAATCCCCATACCTGAGCCCTCGGTTTTGCTGGTCACATGGGGTTTAAATATCTGATCTTTAACTAAAGGGTCTATCCCTTTGCCCCAATCAGTAATCGTCACTCGCTTAGCGTGTTCATCTTGGCTTAGCTCAACTTTTATCTGCTTTGCCTCAGGGTCAGCTTCAACGGCATTAATCATCACCGCATGTAGAATACTTCTTAACTCAGACTCAGCGCCATTAACACGTAAGATTGTAGACTGTGAGTCAAACATGACTTTAGGCTTGATCCCGGTTATTGACAGTTCTAACAAGATATCTTGAATAATGGCATTTAACGGCACCGCTTTATCTCGAGCCACTTCATTACTCGAAAGCGTTAGCAATGATTGAATACTTTTATCCATCAAGGCGATTTTTTGTTGCATTTTGCTATTGAGTTTCTCTCGTTCAGCAAGGGCTTCGGTACAGGTACTCTGCTCAGATAACAGCCCCAACGTATGCAGAGGGTTTCTCAAGCTATGGGCGATACCGCGGGTGATCTGTCCAAGATCGGCAAGGTGCTGTTGCTGCGACATCTGCTGCTCTTTTTTACTTAATTTGGCTAATGCCCTGCTCATACGATTAAAGCCCGCTAAGATCTGCTTCAGCTCTTTTACGCCTTGCTCCTTAAGCTGTATACCAAACTGCCCCTCAGCCAACTTTTTATGGCCACCAGCAAGTTCAGTCAAAGGCTCAGTCACGTGATGACTTAGCCAATACGCCAATAATAGTGCCATCACACTGGTCAGTAAGATTGCCAATAATACCGACTCACTAAAACGCTCAAGCAGATAGTTGGCGCCGCCACTTGGCAGCTCGACAGTACGCTGACTCCTAAATTGCAGCGCGTTACTTTGGCCACGTTCCTCATTACTGATATCGTGAACCAGCACATCTTCTCCATCAACATGCTCAGCTGTAGCGCCTTCAATAATCAGCACCCTACCGTCTTTAAGCCATTCATCGGTATGGATCTCTATGTTCTCAAGGCTGCGCTCTACCCGCTGTTGATACTCACGTGCGGCTTGCTCCCGCAATTGCTGCATGTTGTCGCGATTACTCTTAACTAACATGCGTTCTTTGGCTAATAACGCTTGAACCTTTTGTTCAAGCGCGGCTTTCTTAGCCTTAAATGCGTCAGTAATATGCTGTAACTCACCGCCCTGTGACACGCCATTAGCGAGCTCAAATGCTAACTGGTCTATATCATTATTTAACCCTTCAAGTTGACTATCCACCTCTTCTTCGGCTTCATCTGTTAATCGTTCAGCCTCCTGTTCAAACTTTTCGTTGATAAGCTCGCGATGTTCAAACCAATCGCTGCTTCCCGGCTCAAATTCAGAAGCTAATTCAGAGTCAAAATCAGAGTCAAATTCAAAACCTAATTCAAAACCCTGCTCAGATCCAGCATCTGGCGCCTCGGGAAATGCAAACTCCATACGCTCGAACTCTGCAGCATTTTCAATCACCACGCTCACTAGGCTTTTTGACAGGCTTTTTGAGCTTTGCTCAAGCTCTGCTTGTAATTGAGTTTTGAAATACTGCGCCACAAACAACTGACTCATCGCCAGCAATAGGATCAGCGCTCCAAACAACATAAACACATAGCGTTTTATCGACATAATTTGCTCTTATATTTGCCTATCTCAAATTTGATTCATGGCTGTTACACCAAGTAGGTATAACAGCAGGTATACAAGATTGATACCAAGCCTAACCACTCAGGTCCAGCGCCGTCCTATGCCGTCCGATACATAGAGTGCGGCTTTCATCCTACATATTTAAGGACTTAACCTGACCTATGTTGAATTAACGCTAACACAAATTGAGTCAATATCCCCATATCAGCAAGTTACCTGCTCATATCGGTAATTATCTTTTTGATTTTTTTTTGATAATCGACAACACATACGTCAAAGCCCGCGGTGATAAAGCGTTTGCAACATTGGCACAGCCTTAGCATTTATTGTTCTAGTCAACACAAAACAAGCAACACCAACTCAGTCATCAATGCACCACATTAAAGGGAAACAATATGAACTTAAAACCACTCGCCATCACTATCGTAACAAGCTGTTTAACCTTGTCTCAACCAGCCTATAGTGCACCAACCGATATTCAAGTCATCGACAAAAAGGAGCACAGCTTAACCACCAAGATCAATACCGATGAAAATGACATTACTCATGTCACGACACTCTTTAACGATATAAGCTATGAGATGTCATTTACCCCGCAAGAGCTCGCCGATAAAGACAGCATTAAACAAAAAGTGAGTAAGCTTCCTGAGGATGCACAACAGCCCGTCACCAGAATGCTAGAACGAGTGCCGTTTCACCCAGCAACCCCAAAGTTGCTGCTGGACCCAAAAGTGAGTCAAGCGATTAAAATTAAACTAGAGAAACTGCATCAACAGTTAAATGGTAAAGAGGCTGACATTAAAGCTCATGCAATGAAGCTTGAATCAAAGGCGATAATATTAGAAAGAAAAGCTCATGAGTTAGAGGTGTTATTTGAACAAAACGAAGGTGAATTTGAAATTCATGTCCAATCCCTAGGGGATGATATAGCGCTGCTCACTGAGCAAATTACCGAGCTTGAATTAGAGCGACTCGGGCTTGATGGTGACGCGTCACGCGTTCTTATCTTCCAAGGTGATGATGAGCCAAGTAGCTCAGATATTATGGCGTTAATTGAGCGCGCCGAATTGACCTATGAGGAGAAGCAAAAATTGAGTGAGGCATTAAGTCAAAAGTGAGCCCGCCATTGAATGAAGATTATTTCCCTGCTCCCTATGCATCAGATATGAAGAAACATGCATATATGCAGACACTACCGTGACACGGTGAGTAAAGCGAAGCTTTGTGCTACGAACGAGAAGCATGGATAATGGAATGGCTATTAGATATGGATATCATTGCAAGTCAATCCTTAGAAGCTATGCCATGCCATCTGATGTGAACAGATTCACCAATGCCGCAGTGACATGGACGTCATAGCGCGGCCCAGTCATGGACGGTCACGGCCGAATCTACACTTGATAATTGGTGCCTTAATTCAGGTAGCGATGGATCGGTCTCTAAATTGAAAATACCTCAAAGTGTGCTAAGCCTCGAATCTGGCTTGATTACATTTTCTTGAACTGCTGTTACCAAGTAACGAGTATGACATTGTAACATCATGGTGACTAATCGCCTGCTGCGGGGGGATGTGCAAATACTGCCGTAAGACGCTGTGAATACCCAGAGACGAGTTGGCAGCTGCAGTTTGATGATTATAGCGTTGGCCTCCCCTTAATATGTTTTTAAATCCTATTTGGTTCAGTAATCGTCATATTACAGACTATCTAGCGGACTCACCGTGCCCGCGTAATGTTGGCCAAGCACATGAGTGTAGATTTGAGTGGTATTGACATCATTGTGGCCCAGTAGCTCCTGAATTGTTCTTATGTCTCGCCCAGCTTGAAGTAAATGGGTGGCAAAGCTATGCCTAAAGGTATGGCAAGTGACACGTTTTATGATATGGGTTTTTCGCACCGCAGCGGCAAGTGCTTTTCGAATTACACTCTGATGCAAATGGTGTCTACAGTGGGTCTTAGTGTATGGATTATCACAGGTAGTAGTTGAAGGGAAAATGAACATCCATCCTGCTTGTCTAAATGCGTTCGGATATTTACGCTCTAGCGCATATGGCAAAGAAGGGCCGACACCATGGGTATTATCCTTAAGCTGAATAGCACGCGCCGCATCGATATAAGCAGGTAGTTTGATAGCACATTTTTGACTGAGGATTGTCTGCCTGTCTTTATGGCCTTTTCCATCTCTAACTGTGAGTGCACAGCGTGCTATATCGATATCCTGAATGCGCAATCTTAAACATTCTGAAATCCGCAGTCCGCTGCCATATAACAACTGGACAATAAGCTGGTCTCGCCCATTTAGCTGGCAAAGCACCTCAGAAACTTCTTTGGTTGATAGCACAATAGGCAACTGTCTTTGTTTGGTGGCATATTTAAACCCCAAGTCGCCTAGATCTTGTTTTAAGTGTTTATGATAAAGATACACAAGAGCATTGAGCGCCACTTTCTGTGTATTAATCGCGACATTACGTGAGTTAGCCAGAAAACTAAGGAATTGCGTCACTTCAACTTGCCCCATTACTTCTGGGTGACGCTTTTGCTGGAAGTTGATAAAAGCTTTAATCCAATACAAGTATGCTTTTTCTGTTTTGATACTGTAGCCGCGCATACGCATATGTTCACTAACTTGAGTCAAAAAAGGACTTTTTTTAGTTGTCATGAGAAGTTCTCTTGAACTGTTTATTTATACAGTATTATCTACTTTGCTCGGTTTTTCAGGGAAACGTTGTGTAAATTATGCGCGTTTACGCTTGAAGGGGGAATATTTGTGCTGTAACATCAATGCCTTATATTGGTGTTGATTTAAATAACAGCTTTGATAAACGCGCATGCGCGTTTTCTCTAAAAGGTTATTAAACCATATTTTGTTTTTCCCAATAAATTCAATTGATTAGTTGTGCGCGTTTTTACTGGTCTAATGAGGTAAACGCGCATGCGCACTATACAAATGTTGAACTAAGCCGCTGCGCGGAGCCTAAATAAGCTTCAATTGAGTGTCTAACCGACTTTGAATCAGTTAGACTTAAAGATATGTGAAGGAACACAAGTATGAGAAAGGAATTTGAATGAAAAGCTTACAATCCACCCGATATCAGTTGTCGACCTGCTCTACAGCCCAGTCCCAGCATCAAAAAAAGCAAATCCCTATTGCATGAAGTGTACCAACTAATCTGGATGTGGCATCGGCCAAGTCCAACAAGCGATTTGTGCCTTGCAGACAGCGCAACGTACAAATACTAAGACGTTAGGCATCTTTCGCATGGCTTTACCTTTAAACTGTTTTTATATACAGTGGTCGTGATTTTTACTACAAGGAATAAAAATATGAAATATAAAGGTAGTTGTCATTGCAAGGCTGTTCAATTTGAGTTTAAAAGTGAAGAAATCAAATCTGCGTTGCAGTGTAATTGTTCTATATGTTTGCGTAAAAATGCAATCATGTCCCAAAAGAGCTATGAACCAAACGAATTCAAATTGTTAAGTGGTCAGGAAAATCTTGCTACTTACCATTGGGGCGATCACGATGTAAATCACTATTTTTGTAAGTCGTGTGGTATTTATCCGTTTCACGATACTTCTTATGATCCCGGCAAGTTTAGAGTTAATTTAGGGTGCGTGGAAAACATTGAACCAAGAGAGCTTGAAATTGTTTATTTTGACGGCAAAAATGAACTTTAATGCCTAACAAGGCAATTATGAAAGGGACGCAAAACGCTTGGCTTGCGCTTCTTCGTCGCTAATTTTAGCCAAGCATT
The DNA here is from genome assembly GCF_052977045.1 of Shewanella sp. 125m-7. Taxonomy (NCBI): domain Bacteria; kingdom Pseudomonadati; phylum Pseudomonadota; class Gammaproteobacteria; order Alteromonadales; family Shewanellaceae; genus Shewanella; species Shewanella sp. 125m-7. The sequence continues at coordinate 96 of NZ_JBRILQ010000053.1, read as the reverse complement.
TATGCGCCCCATATTGCGGCGTTAGTGCTTCACACAAGTTTTGAGTCAATATAAGGTTTTAAGGATGAAATTATTATTTAGTTTTCTTTCTATTAT
>NZ_JBRILQ010000052.1:0-26367 GCF_052977045.1 Shewanella sp. 125m-7 | reverse complement strand
TAACTGCAATCAACGCCTTGCTTAAAGCGCATTAAATTCCCACTGAACCCTGCATCTTCAGGTGGCTTGGGTATAAATAAGCTTGCTCCCCAGTCGAACTTACCCAATCAAAACCTGTCTACTAGTCATTAGTTTCTTTTGTTGTTACAAATGATAAGTTTTTTACGGAAATGTATCATACATTTATCTTATACGCTTTGAGTGATATGGCTCAGCTGCTAGTATAGAGGATATCTGTCGACAACAGGCTCCAGGCAAGGAGATCTAGGCAAGGAAAGCCACAAACAATCATAAAGTTAAGTGAGTAAATTAGGTGTTAACACGTTTTAAAAATTTAAATAGTATTCAATTCACTGTCATACTTTCGATTTACTATGTATGCGTGTTTAATATTCCTCTTTTTCAAATCATCAAGCAGGGTATTGATAAACAGGCTGATGTTAATATGGCATTTATTGCCAGCATGCCTTTGTTTCTGTTTTTTGCTTTGTCTTTTTTATTTAGCCTCTTTAGTATTAAGTACCTGGCAAAGCCGTTTTTTATTATCCTGACGTTGATGTCATCGAGTGTATTTTTTGCGGCATTTCAATATGGCGTCGTGTTTGACTACGGCATGATTGAAAATACAGTTCAAACTAATCAGTCAGAAGCTGCCACCTACCTCAATTGGGCCTCAGTGATTAATTTTGTAGTGACAGGAGTCATCCCGTCACTGTTTATCTATAAAGCCAATATTCAGTACAAGCCGATAACCAAAGAATTGCTGCACAAAGCATTATTCATGCTGTCTATGCTGGCGGGCATAGTGGTCATTGCGATGTTTTATTATCAAAACTATGTCGCATTTGGCCGAAATAACGACATTATGAAGCGTTATATTATTCCAACCTATTTTATTGGCTCAACCATTAAGTATATAAAAGTTAACTACTTGCAAGAGCCGCTTGTGTACAAGCAGATTGGTTTGGATGCTAAAAATACCACAGACAAACCCAAGCCAAATTTAGTCGTGTTAGTCGTAGGTGAAACGGCTAGAGCGGCAAATTACGCTTATTATGGTTATGACAAGCCGACTAATGCTCACACTAAAGATCAAGGTGTCGTGGTGTTTAAAGACACGCATTCATGCGGTACAGCTACTGCGGTGTCTTTACCTTGCATGTTTTCTAGGATGGATCGCGATAGTTACAATTCGCGCCGTGAGAAAGCCCAAGACAGCGTGATTGATGTATTAAACCATGCGGGGATCCAACTAGAGTGGCTCGATAATGACAGCGGCTGTAAAGGTGTTTGCCAGAATATCGAACACGTCGTTATCGATCATGATAGCGACCCCAAACTTTGTAATGGCGAGTATTGTTACGATCAAGTTTTGCTTAATGAGTTAAGTCAGCGGCTTAACACTATTAAAGATGAAGACACATTATTAGTGTTACACATTATTGGCTCTCACGGACCAACGTATTATCTACGTTATCCAGAAAAACACCGTCATTTTGTACCTGATTGTCAACGCAGTGATATTCAAAACTGTAGTCACGAAGAGCTGGTTAACACTTATGACAATACTATTTTATATACTGACTTTATCCTCTCTGAGGTCGTCAATAAGTTAAAAGCGTCAAGTACTGAATTTGATACCGCAATGCTCTATATATCAGATCATGGCGAGTCATTAGGCGAAAAAGGCATGTATCTTCACGGTACACCTTTCTCGTTTGCGCCTGAAGAGCAAACCAAAGTGCCTTTCCTGGGCTGGTTCTCAGCAGGTTTTGCAAAACAAAATCACTTAGACCTTGCTTGCTTAGCGCACGAAGCTAGCAAGGGCGGTTTTTCTCACGATAATTTATTCGATAGCTTGCTTGGCTTGATGAATGTAAGCAGCGAGGTCTATCGGCCTAAAGCTGATATCTTTTCAAGTTGTAGAAAATAAAATAAAAATTATTGAAAAAAGGGGATGGCAATATCCTTTTTTTTGTTTAAAGTATTGATAAGTAAAGTTATCAAGATGGAGTGACTTATACAATGGATATGGCGCAGCATATATCAGAAACAGAACTATCGGCTAAGATTTTACGTCATGCAGTGCCTAAGATGTCTGAACTCAAGGTTCCAGTCACTCCGGACAATTACGCGGTATGGTATGAATACTATAAAGGCATTAATCTTGATTTAAAGCGTGCGATTGACGGGCTGTTGAGCACCAATGTTAGCTTCACCCCCGATGTCAGCAGTAGTCTTTATAAAAAGTATATCTTAATTAATTCACCAGAAGTGATTGAGAACGTTCAAATTGAAACTCAAGTACTGATAAATAGTTTATTGAGCAAAATTGCCAGTATGAGTAAAGGGACGTCACAGTTCAGTGTTTCTCTAAATGATTTTGATAATGCAATGAAGCAGCAGCCCGATCCTATCGCCATGCAAAAGTTAGTTGATGGATTAAGTCGTGAGCTGGATGACATTATGACTGCTAATGCTGAAATGGACAAAAGTCTAACGAGCATGAATGATGAGGTCGTTGCCCTTAAGATAGAGATGGTGGAACTTCGCTCCGAGGTGATGACCGATCAGCTAACCGCTTTGAACAACCGCCGTGCTTTTGATAAAGAAGTGATCAGCCACATAGATAGTTTCAATCATACGCAGTTTGAAAGTAGCCTATTGGTGGTTGATATCGACTACTTCAAAAGATTTAACGATGCACATGGCCATTTAATAGGTGACAAAGTATTGGCTTACGTTGCTCAAGCACTTAAAAATAGCATTAAAGGCAGTGATTTTGTTGCTCGATATGGCGGTGAAGAGTTTGTCATCTTGTTGCCTAACACGACACTTGAAGACGCGAGTATCGTCGCTGAAAATATCAGAAAAAAGATCGCCGAGCGAAATCTGACTATCGGCAAAGATAAAAAGTTACCGCTGGGCAATATTACCGTGTCGGTTGGCGTTGCATCACTAAAAGCTGAAGATGATAAAGACAGTTACTTTATTCGGGCAGATGAAGCCTTATACCGTGCTAAATCAGCGGGTCGAAACTGTGTTATCGGCGAAAGAGTGAAAGAAACACCTATTTAGTGGTCAATACGTTCCAGCACAAGACAGTTAAATGAGAAAGGCCGTTAAGATAAATGTAACGGCCTTTTTGTTGTTGGGGTGTATATGCTAGTGCTAGGAGTTACTACCGCTAGTATCAATTAATCGATTAAAGGCATTCAAATATGCTTGTTCCAAGTCCTGCATTTGCTCTTTTGGAAGTGTCTTTTTCATGGAGGCGTAAGAAATTGCTTGGTGTGCGTAGCAGACTAATTCAGCTTTATTCCATGCAGACTTAAGAGTTTCAATATCAGCTAGGTATAACCATGGTGCTAAGTAAGCTTCAATTATATTTTTCTTATCCTCATTATCAGGCATTCTAAAAACATAGGTGCCATCGATAAATGGATGGCTAATACAGGCATCGCTCCAATCAAAAAAGATAAACTCGTCTTTATGTTGAGCGATATTTTCAATATGTAAGTCTCCGTGAACTAACGTATCGGGGATATTAAAGAGCACTAATTCCTCTACGTGGCGTCTTACGTTTAAAACGATGTCTTCTTTATGTGATGTTAATTTTTTAGGCAGGTTAGCGGTAATGTCAGGGTCATTTAATAGCTGACTTAATTGCCTTGGAATATCAGTGATTTTTCTTTGCAAACAACCATTGTCGATTAGAACATTTACATACTGAGTAGACTCTATTTGCAACTTAGAGAACTGACGAAAGGCATTTATCCAACTTGAAATGTCGGCGCCTTCAGCTAGCCCACCGCCAAAGTCTTTAGATATCATCCATTGCTTTTCGGTTAAAGAGCATAAAGTGTCAGGCACATAATGGGGCATCAATTCTGATAACGTTAAACAAAGCATCGATTCGTTTGAGAATAAAGGTAGAAATGCCGTGGCCTTAAAGAAGTAGTAACCTTTATCTGTATCTTGTTTTAGGATTTGCCCTAAACACCAGCCTGAAACCTGTTCTAGCTTGCCCCTTGGCACTAATCCATGTTATATGAGGTTCCTATTTGTCCATATTTGGACGGAATCTAACCAATCTGGAGAGTCCCAATCTATACTTGCTATCATTGGTTCCTTATTACACTTTGTTGTAGAGCTGACACTTACCAGAATCTATTAACCTTGTGGCGGCTTTAAGTCCATATGCATGTGTATCAACCTGTCTTCCATATCAAAAGTCACGGTAAACCCAAGCCCCTTAGCCAGACTCGCCATATTTCTATTTTCAAACATGGTAAAGCCAGTCAGCACTAAGGTGTCGTTATCTTTGTAATACTTGATTAGTTTTTCAAGTAGCAGCTTTCCTAGGCCTTGTCCTTGATAATTACTGCGCACCGCCATGGCAAATTCAGCTTCGGTATTATCAGGATCGATAGAGGCTCGAATCGCACCTAAAGTGGTTTCTTCACCATTCTCATCAATTGCAGTCGCGATAAATGCCATTTCTCGGGCGTAATCAATCTGAGTTAATACCGCCATCTCTTCATGAGTCATTTTAGAGCGCACACCAAAATAGCGCTTATACCTATCTTCATCCGATAGCGAATTATCAAAGGCCAAATGTTTAGGTTCATCTTCAGGCAAAATGGGCCTTAACATCACCTTATTGCCGTTTTTAAGGGTAGCGAACTGTTCAAGTTCTTTCGGATAAGGTGAGATAGCCAGCCTAGAGGCATTATCAACAGGCTCTTGCTGTAGTCCAATATTGACGTCTAACAAAGTGATCTGTTCCCCTGCGCATAATACTGGGTTTAGATCTAAGGTAGCGATTTCTGGGCAGTCAATGATGAGGTGAGATATCTGTGTCAGTAACACACACAGCGCGTGCATGTTTAAACCCAATGGCAAGTGCCTATCGCGCAGCTTTTGTGTTTTAAGCGCTTGGATCACCATATAGCGGGCCAATGTCATATTGAGTGGCGGTAGGGCAACGACAGCATCTTTTGTTGGTTTCCACTCAGAACCGCCTTCACCAAGTAAAATAGCTGGCCCAAACACAGGATCATTCACAACCGCGACTCGGATCTCTTGCGCGCCAGCCGTTAGCGCCATCTTCTGTACGATTAGCCCTTCAATTTTAGCGTCGGGATTTAGCGAGATTACACGCTCTATCATCGCCTTTGCTGCCTGCTCAACCTCAAGATCGGACGTTAAATTTAGCATTACGCCGTGCACGTCAGATTTATGGTGAATATCAGGAGACTGTAGTTTTAGTGCGATGGGATAACCTGCTTGCTGAGCATATTTAACCGCTTGCTCTGCTGTACTGGCAAACCAAGTATCGATAGTGTTAAGCCCATAGGCGTTTAAAATAGCGCTCGACTCATGGGTCTCAAGTATTGTTTTTCCCTGGCTTAATGCTTGCTGCAATTTGTCCCGAGCAAATGCAGAGTCCGCGGGAATATTATTAGGAATAGATTGCGGCACTTCCTGTAATAGCTTTTGGTTGCGGCGATATTCAACCATATGCATAAAGGCACTCACTGCGCCCTCTGGTGTGCGGTAAGTGGGGATCCTAGACTTAGAGAAGTGTTTACGGGCTTCATAGGCCGAATCTTCTCCGCTCCAGTTGGTTAAAATGTTAATCCGGTGACGATTCGGGTGCTCGGCAATCGTTTTAGCAATCGCCTCGGCTATCTCAACGCTTTCACCTAATGCAGACGGTGAGTGCAAAATTAAAATCGCATCGAGATCATCACTATCCATTAAGATCTCAAGCGATTTTGCATAACGCACAGCGTCAGAGTCGCCGCCAATATCAACCGGATTTTGCCCAGACCAACTCTTAGGCAATAGGGTATTGAGGCGCTGAAAAATATCGTCGGATAGTGGTGTTAGTTTGCCACCGCCCAAAATAAGCTCATCAAGTGCAAGTACTGCAGGGCCGCCGCCATTACTGATGATCCCAAGTCGCTCACCCTGCAAAGGTCTTGAATGAGCAAGCGTTTCAACTGCCGCAAACAATTCAATAAGATCGTTAACTCTCAGCATACCCGCACGCCTAAAAGCGGCTTCATATACGGCATCACTGCCCGAGAGACCACCAGTATGCAGTTGTGCTGCACTTGTCCCTTCAATGCTTCGCCCAGACTTAATCACTATTATTGGCTTATTACGCGATGCTGCGCGCGCCGCAGATAAAAAGTGACGTTTTTCATTAACCGAGTCGATATAGAGCAAAATGGCATCGGTTTTAGAGTCGCGGCCTAAATAATCTAACAGTTCATCAAAGTTAATATCGTTGGCATCACCGAGGGAAATAAATGATGAAAAACCAATGCTTTTATTATTTGCCCAATCGAGCACTGTGGTACAGATTGCGGCAGACTGAGATACAAATGCGATTTTGCCGGGCAGGGCAGCGGTGTGTGCAAGGCTGGCGTTTAAGCCAATATTGGGCAAAATCATGCCTAAACTGTTTGGGCCTAAGATGCGCATCCCGTAACGTTCAGCAAATTGCTGCATCTGACTTAATAGGCTAACTCCCTGTTCGTTAAATTCATCAGCCATACCAGAGGCCATCACAATGGCAACTTTACAGCCAAACTGGGCCAAGGTTTCAATGATTGAGGGTACGCTATTCGCGGCGGTGCAGATAATAGCTAGATCGGGAATAAGTGGCAGGGCTTGGATGTTGGGATAAGCTAATACACCCATCACCGCTTCATATTTTGGCGATACCGGCATAATAGGCCCCGAAAAACCACCAGAGAGTAAGTTCTTCATCAAGACATTACCGGCCCGTTTGGGTTTATTTGAGGCGCCAATAATGGCAACTGATTTTGGTTTGAAGAGGGTGTGAAGGGTACGTTGGCTCATGAACTTATCCTATAAGTCAGTATGTTATGAGTGTACATGAGCCATTAGGTTTTACCATAGTAGAATGGTCGAATTCATTCGCTACAAGGCTTAAAACTACCTTGTCATTCCTGCCAGTTAATAACGCTAGCAAGCAACTATGCTCTTGCTCTCAGCGCTTGATTTTATGTGAACCATCATATTTTATTGCTGGTTGGTATTAACATCGTGGATCATGCCAATGCTCAATATTATTGATGCCAATATCACCGCGACCAATTTTGTGGACTAGGCCACATGCGTAGACACAAAATTATGAGCTGAAGTGAAAAACCGCTACAGTTTTGCCGTATAGCTTGACTGGCTTTTGCCATTTTATTGAAAATTCATGAGGTTATTCAATGCGTATAGAAGATCTAAAACTGTTCACTATTGTCGTTAAGTTAGGCAGTTTTACCGCAGCGGCAACCGCACTTGATCTGCCTCGTGCTAATGTCAGCCGCCGCATAGGTGATCTAGAAAAGTCTCTTAATGCGCAGCTTTTTTTCCGCACGACGCGTCAATTACGCTTGACCCAGCATGGTGAAACGTATTATCACGACCTGTTAGGTGTACTTGATGGCTTTGAACAAGCTAAGAATAAATTGCTCGATCTCGATGAAAAACCTGTAGGCAAGGTTAAAGTCGGATTTTTACCCGAGAGTGATGAAGCACTTCAGCCCGCATTGGCCAAATTTCAACTCCTGTACCCGGATATTGAGCTGGATCTGCGTTTTACAAATAACTACGTTAACGATATTTACAATCAAGGTTTAGACTTTGTATTGCATGCCGGAAAAATAAAAGATTCAGGGTTTATTGCCCGAAAAATCTTAAGTTTAGGGCGAGGCATGTATGCCAGCCCTGAATATATTGCCAAGCATGGCGCGCCGACGACGTTAGCACAATTGTCTGCTCATCAAACGATCTGTTATCGCTGGCCAGATGGGACATTAGATGATAACTGGGATTTAATCAGTGAGACGATTAAGGTTAATTGCCGTTTAAGCGCTAATCATATGGGATTAGTTCGTCGGGCGATAGTAGGCGGTCAAGGGATTGGTTTTATGCCTCCTTTGTTTGCTCTTGCTGCTATAGAAAGTCAAAACTTGGTTAGGATTTTGCCCGAATATGAGTCAAAGAAAGAGGACGTATGGCTTATCTATCCAGACCGAAAAGGCATTAGTTTACCGACTCGATTATTGATTGATTTTTTATTACAAGAAATTCCTGAACGCGCATCTTTGTCATGATTTTCATGACAGTCTAGTGCGGTATCGCTAGATTATCTTAATAAGTTAAACACTTACACTTCCTCCCAATATCATTATTGGGAGAAAGAGATGCAGATCTCAACTAAAACAATTAGCAAATTTGCTATCACACCATTGGCCTTATGCTTGCTCAGCGGATGCAGCCAAGCACCCGCTCAAACCACAACTATCACCAGTAAAATTGAACGTCATGTTCAAATTATGCAGCTTAACGAGTCACAATTAAGCCAAGTCAAACAATTCTCAGGCGTACTAGAAGCGACTCAAACCGCGTATCTAGCATTTAAAGTTGCTGGCACTATTGAAGCCATTTTAGTTAACAGTGGCGATAGTGTGTTGCAAGGGCAATTACTCGCAACACTTGAGCCCCATGACTACCAAGTCAATGTGGCAGAACTCAACGCCCGCTTAGAAGAAGCAAAAGCGGCCCACCAACTTGCAAGCACAGAGCTTAAGCGTGTACAGCAAGCCATAGCAGATGACGCCATTTCTGCAGTGAACTTAGATAGAGCGCAAAGTGGATATAAGCGCAGCTTAGCAATGGTCGAAGTGGTGAACCAGAATCTGCAAAAAGCGAAAGATGCCTTAAGTTATACCGAGCTCAGGGCCCCCTTTGACGGAGTGATAGGCTCAAAGAGTCAGCAAGCTTTTGAACAAACAGCGCCTGGTAACCCATTATTTTCGTTACATCAGCTAGGCGCAATGAAGGCGGTGGTTGATGTTCCAGAGAATTTAATGGCAAAGCTCAATAACAGTACCCTTGCAGAGGTTCGTTGGCATGGTAGTGATAAGGTGATAAAGGCAAAAATTGGGGCAATAGACACATTAGCCGATCCCATAAAACAAACCTACAAAGTTGAATTTGTGCTTAATCACGCAACAACCGCACTGCCAGGCAAAGCGGTACAAGTTGATGTGGCCTTTAACCATCAGCTTAATAGTTTTTGTGTTCCTTATGCCGCAATTGTGGTTGACGGCAAAAACAACAACCTCTATGTCATTAAATCGCACCGAGCCGTACTCATGCCTGTGAATATTACGTCATTACAAAGTCATAGCGCTTGTTTGACTGGAGAGCTAACAAGAGGTGACCAAATTATCACTGCTGGAGTGCACTATATTGCGCCCGATCAGCTTATATCTAACACCATCATCAAGCCATTTAGTTATTAGGAGTCATGATGAATTTAGCTGAATTTGCCATAAAACAGCGAGTGTTTGTGCTGTTCTTTAGTGTGTTATGCGTGATTGTTGGTTTGGTGTCTTACTTTGAATTAGGCAAACTAGAAGATCCATCATTTACGGTAAAAAGCGCTGTAGTGGTTACCCTCTATCCGGGTGCGTCTGCCAAAGAGATTGAACTGCAGGTAACGGATAAAATCGAAACGAAACTGCAAGAGATGGGCTCGATGTGGAAATTGCGCTCGTTATCTCGTCCGGGCAGTTCAATGATTTTTATTGATCTTAAGGAATCAACGGACTCAAAAGATCTTCCCCAAGAATGGGATCTACTGCGACGCAAAATTACTGATGTGAAGCTCTCTCTACCAGCAACGGCACAAATAAGCATTGTTCAAGATGAATTTTCAGAAGTGTATGGCATGTTATTTAGTGTCTATGGTGACAAGGCTCAACCTGAAGCGTTACGTCAGTACGCTAAAGAGCTACAACGACGCTTAAAAACCGTAGACGGTATTAAAAAGATTGAACTTCACGGCGTGCAAAATCAAGCGGTGTATATTTATTTACCCGAAGAGCGCTTAGCCCATTATGGTTTGTCATCCATTCAAGTGATTAACCAACTATCAACTCAAAACTTAACGTTTGACAGTGGTAGTTTTGCCGCTAATGACGAGCGTATTCGTGTCGATCAAAGTAGTGCATTTAAATCTGTCGATGATATTAAAAACCTCATCATTAAAGGCGGTATCGGGCCGTACAGCACAGGTTTGTTACGCCTAGGAGATATTGCCGATGTCAGCTTAGGTTACCAAAGCCCTGTAACCACACTAAGCCGTTTTAATGGTAAAGAAGCGATTACATTAGCAGTCAGCCCCGTTGAAGGGATTAATGTGGTCAGTTTGGGAGAAAGCCTGACCCAAGTGATTGAAAATTACCAACAAGAGTTACCACTTGGTATTGAAATTGGCACCATCGCATTCCAACCCGATGAAGTGGCTAAATCGATACAAGACTTTGTGATTAATTTGCTAGAAAGCGTGGCGATTGTATTTGCCGTGCTACTTGTGTTTATGGGCTTTAAAAGCGCAACCATAGTGGGCAGTAGTTTACTGTTTACTATCTTATTAACGCTTATCTACATGTATCTCGCCGGAGTGGATTTGCAGCGGGTGTCTTTAGGCACCTTCATTTTGGCCTTAGGTATGCTGGTGGACAATGCAATTGTTATCACCGATCTATTTGTGGTGAAACTTAATCAGGGCATTGAGCGCACCAAAGCCGCCATTCAGTCGGTAAAAGAAACATCAAAGCCGCTATTTGCTGCCACTGTGATTGCGATTATGGGGTCAAGCCCTGTGTTGTTCTCACAAACAGACGCTGGGGAGTTCGCAAGTTCGGTGTTCTTGATTATCTGTTCATCGTTACTTTTTTCATGGCTGGTGGCGGTAACACTCACGCCCTTGCTATGTTGGCTATGGATAACCCCGAGTCATAAACATAATCAATCAGCGCCAAAACCTAGCCGATACCAGCGTGCGGTGGCTTGGACTGTTCAGTATCCGGTTAAAGCCATATCAATGGTAATGCCGTTGTTACTTATCACCGCGATGGCCGTGCCGTATGTTGCTATCAATTTTATTCCAAGCTCTGACAGACCTATGGTGTTTCTTGATTACTGGCTACCTAATGGCAGCAAGATAGAACAAACATCATCAGATATGAAAAAAATTGAAGCTTGGTTAATTCAACAACCAGAAGTTAGCAGCATCTCTAGTTATGTCGGTGCGAGCGCACCTCGATTCTCGGTGACGGTTGAGCCTGAGCCATATGATCCAAGCTATGGTCAAATTGTGATTAACGTCGAAGATTATGAGGCTATTGCAGAGTTCACTAAACGTGGCGATCTCTGGCTTGCTAAGCAGTTTCCTAATTCTGAACCAAGATTTAGGGCGTTAAAATTAGCCACTAAAGATAAGTTTAGTATTGAAGCAAGATTTACCGGTCCAGATCCTCAAGTGTTACATCAGCTATCGGATCAAGCGCAGCTGATTTTAGCCGACAATCCTAATATTAAATATGTGCGTGATGACTGGCGCCAGCTCAGTAAAGTGATTGAACCTGTCATTAATCAAGAACAAGCAAGGCGAGCAGGTTTAAACCGTACGGATATATCGTTGGCAATTAAACGAGCTACCGACGGTATGACAATCGGTATTCTCAATCAAGGCGAACAACTGATCCCAATTAGCTTTAGAAGTGCAGACAGTGACTTAAGTCATCTACAAACCTTGCCAGTACGTTCACTGTTAGGTGTTCACAGTGTACCACTGGGACAGGTGGTTGATGAGTTTGAGCTTAAATTTGAAGAGAGCATGATTTGGCGTCGCAACCGAGTACCGACCATTACCGCCCAAGCCGATGTATTTGATATCACTCCAGCGCAGGCACGTAATCAAGTCAAAGCTCAAATTGAGGCGATTGAACTGCCTGCAGGCTATTCATTTGAATGGGGTGGTGAGTACTATGATGAAGATCGTGCAATCTCTGACACGTTAAGCCAAATGCCTAAAGCATTTTTGATGATGGTGGTGATCATGGTGGCGATGTTCAACGGCTTTAAACAGCCGGCCATTATTCTAATTACGCTTCCTTTAGCGGCAATTGGTGCAACTTGGACTTTACTATTACTTGATAAACCCTTTGGTTTTATGGCGCTTATTGGTGCTATTACTTTAGCAGGGATGATCATCAAGAATGGCATTGTGTTGATGGATCAAATTGAACTTGAGCGCGCTGCTCATAAACCTCTTAAAGAGGCGGTAAAAGCGGCGACGCTAAATCGTACTATGGCCATTTCAATGGGAGCCCTGACCACGGCGCTAGGCATGATCCCCCTCTTAAGTGACCGGTTGTTTGATCAAATGGCGGCAACCATTATTGGTGGCTTAGCTGCTGCAACTGTGCTGTCGTTGTTTATTATGCCGGCGTTTTACTGTTTGTTTTATCGCAACAGTGAACTTAACTGCCAACACGTTTCCACGCCATTAACTCAAGCTGTTTTGGAGCAAAAATAATATGAAACTTTTACCTCTTGCACCAATAGCGATAGCGTTAATGCTGTCAGGCTGCGCCGTTGGCCCAGACTATCAAGCACCAACCAGCCATTTAGACAGTGAATATTTAAACCAAGGTGTTCAAGGTACCATCGCAGGTAAGCAGCAACGCAGTGAAAATAGTGCGTGGTGGCAGCAGTTTAATGATCCAATACTGAATCAACTGGTCATCGACGCACAAAACCAAGCTATACCGCTTAAAATTGCCGCGCAGCGGGTCAAGATGGCGCAATCTTATCAACAAGCGATAGAATCTTTTAACGTGCCAACCGTCAATTTAGGGGCTGGGTTTGGCAATGCGCAAATCAGTGAAAATGACCCATTGTTAGGCAGTGCCATTACCGCGACTCATCCCATGACGGGAGAATCTTTAGGTCTAGTTGATGACAATAACAGTGCCTTTTTTGCGGGAGCAACCATTGCCTGGGAGGTTGATCTATTTGGCCGGATCGACAGACAAGCCAATGCAGCCGCTATTCGTAAAGATCAGGTGGTGATTATGCGTGAGGGCTTAACCACATTGATAACATCAGATGTGATCCACAATTATTTGCAAATGCGAGGCGCACAGGAACGACAGCAAATAGCGTTGCAGACCATAGCAGATCAACAACATACTCTGGATTTGGTTAAGTTGATGGTTAAGAGCGGCTACGGCTCAAAGCTTGATGAAGCGCAGGCAAAGGCAATGTTAGCAGCCACGCAATCGGTGCTACCACAACTCGAGATAGCTGAGAACGTGCATAAGCAGCGTTTAGCCATTTTATTAGGGGAAACGCCCAAACAAGCACAGCAAAGGTTCGCTAAGGTTATGCCGTTACCCAACTTTAAAGGGGTTATCCCAACAGGCTTGCCTGCTGAGCTGTTAAATCGTCGCCCTGATATTAAGATAGCAGAGCGCGAAATGGCAGCATTGAACGAAGAGCGCGCAGCATCGATTGCAGCTCAATACCCGAAAGTGTTTTTAACGGGCTCGCCAGGTGTGCTGGCAAAAGATTTTGATGATTTATTTAGCAGTGACTCCGTCGCCTGGCTTGGCGCTGTGGGGGTGAGTTGGAATGTATTTGATGGTGGCCGCGGCGACGCCATCGTAGACATGCAAAATGCACGTTTTGATGCCAGTGTATTGAGCTATCAGTACGCGGTAATCGCCGCATTTGGTGAGGTTGAAACGCTATTGCAAGGGTATGGTCACAGTCAACAATATGTGCAGTTAGTGATAGAGGCTGAACAAGAAACGACTAATGCGGTTAATAAAGCCAAGTCATTGTACAAAGCCGGCCTCAGTGATTACTTGTCTATTTTGGATGCTCAGCGGCAGCAAAATATGCTAAAAGATCGAGTCGTTGCCGCAAAACTGCAAACGGCGCACATGACCATTGGCCTGCATAAAGCGCTAGGGGGTAACTGGCAAGTGACAAATAAAACCTTGCTGACAGGCAGCCCTAATTAGCAAAAATCCGTAAATGGCTCGTGGTTTAAGCAATAAAAGCAGTGCTAGGCACTGCTTTATTGTTTTAATTCGTTCAGGCATTCAGGCATTCAGGCGTTAGTCTTGAATCAAAACGGGGCAATTTTCAGGACAAACAAGCTTTATCGCTTTCGGTAAGACTTTTATGTGATGAAGCAAATAAGAAGTCGGCTCGCCGTCAAGGTTTACAGGCAAAGACTGTGTTGAGGTTAAGGTTATTTCAGTCACTTGCATTCGATTAACGTACTTGTCATCAACATGCTTCCCATCAACATCCTTGGCATTAACTAACGGTTGTTTTAGTTCATCGACAACTTGCTTAAGCGCAGATGTAGGAAAATGTTTAATTAACAACACATCTAACAGACCGTCATTGAGTAAGGCGTTAGGTGCTAGATTTTGTCCACCCCCCGCTAAGCGGCCGTTACAAATGGCGCCGAGTAACCCCTCACCATTGAGATCAACTTTGTCACCGTTTGCCAGTGTCGCAGAGACTTGTCCCTGATAAGGCGTAAAGTTAAGTGCTTGCACTAATCCAGAGAGAAAGTAGGCCTGGCCACCAAGTAGGTCTTTTAATTCAACAGGCGTATCAACTGTAACTTTCGCGCCAAAACCTGCTGATGCGACATTGATAAAGTGGCGTTCATTTGCTTTCGCCATATCAATTGAAACAGCATTGCCATTAACGGCAAGAGCTAATGCACTTTCTATCTCTGTGGGGATTAAACAGGCGCTTGCAAAATCATTAGCGGTACCTAAAGGTAAAATCGCTAATTCTAAAGCAGGATCGGCAGGGCTAAGTTGAACAATTGCTTCAGCGACTTCATTAACGGTTCCGTCTCCGCCCCCCGCAATTACGCGCGTAATACCGAGGTTACTGGCTTCTTTTACAAATCGCTTAACATCACCGCCTTCCCAGGTACAGCGCACTTCTACTTTGTGACCTTGAGCGCGAAGCGCTAAAACGGTTTCTCTGATCTGTGGTAATCCGGCTTTTTTGCCATTAAGGATTAACATTATCATTATTCGCTCCCTGTTTGCGGCTAATGCAGTGTGCTCAATTTGCTACCACTGTACAGCATGCCTAACAGGTTGTGCAGCATAAGTTTTATACGTTTGGTCAGTTTTTTGCCTACTAAGGCTGATGATAAAATGCCAACAGAATCTGTATAAAATCGACTTGTTTTTAAGGTAACTCTGTAACGATTTCTCGCCGTATATTTAGCCAGTCATAGAATGATTGGCTGTTAGGCTTTACTCTGTCTTTGTCGACAATTTGTTGGTTTACTGTTGACTATTTATTGCTATCTGGCTAGATTGTCGACAATCCATTAAAAGCTAATATTGTATTTTCGATGACATTTTTCAATGAACAGCCCGTTACCAGTGCAGACAAAACCTTCTTTCAGCTACGAAAAGCGATTGTAGAGGGCGAGATTGTGCAGGGATCAAAGTTGAGTGAAACCGAGTTGTCGACAAAATACAGCGTCAGCAGAGCTGTGATCCGCGAAGCGATTAATCGTCTAGAGGCCAGTCATTTAGTTGAGCGCAGAGCCAATGTGGGCGCCAGAGTGGTGAGCTTAACTGCAGAGGGATTAATCGAGCTGTATCAAGTGAGAGAGTCGCTTGAAGGGATGGCAGCAAGGTTGGCGGCATTAAATATGACCGACCAAGAGATTGACGATCTGCAGTCGCTACTTAATAGCCACTTTGAAAAGGTCCAGTCTGTAGGTAGCTATTATCAAGAGGCCGGCGATGTCGATTTTCACTATCGCATTATCTTAGGCAGTAAAAACAAACATCTAATCTCAATGCTGATCGATGGTATTTATCATTTAGTGCGCATGTATCGCGTGCAACTAGGCATGACAGGCCCACGTGTTACCACCGCCTTTGATGAACATAAACACATAGTGCAAGCCATCTGTAACCGAGACGCCGAGCTTGCAGAGATGCTGATGCGTCGCCATATTTTGTATTCAAAATCGAGTATCGAAAATAAGTTAGTTAAGTCTTAAGTTTAACTCTGAAAGCTATTGCTTAACCTATATCAATAACCCGATATGGGTTAAGAAAAAAATAGAGTAAGCAATAAATAGAGTAAGAAATAAATAGAGTAAGCAATCAATAAGTCACTGTAATAGCCAGTTATTAAAGCGTAACCAATTGACAGTCAAATCATCATCATAAGTTTATCGTGTGGCAGTTAACGCTAACGCACCGTGAGTAAAATAAAAGGAACAGCACATGAGCGCAGGTAAGAAGTTTCGCGAGGCACTAGCCGCTAACAAGCCACTCCAGATTGTCGGCACCATTAACGCCTATTCGGCCATGATGGCGAAAAAGATCGGCCACCAAGCTATCTATCTTTCTGGCGGCGGCGTGGCAAACGCCTCTTACGGTCTACCGGATCTTGGCATGACATCCCTAAACGACGTGATTGTAGATGTGCAGCGCATTACTTCAGCCTGTGACTTACCTTTGCTAGTCGATATCGACACAGGTTGGGGCGGCGCGTTTAACATTGCTAAAACCATTCGTGATATGGAAAAAGCCGGCGCAGCAGCCGTGCACATGGAAGATCAAGTGGCGCAAAAGCGTTGCGGCCACCGTCCAAATAAAGAGATTGTTTCGACCCAAGAGATGGTCGATCGCATTAAAGCGGCAGTGGATGCTCGCACCGATCCAGATTTTTTCATCATGGCCCGTACCGACTCATTTGCTCAAGAAGGCTTAGAAGCGGCGATTGCCCGTGCTAAAGCTTATGTGGCTGCAGGGGCTGACGGTATTTTTGCCGAAGCTGTGAAAACGGAAGAACATTACCGTGCGTTTAGCGACGCGCTAGATGTGCCAATTCTTGCCAACATTACTGAGTTTGGCCAAACCGAGTTATGGAACAAAGAGCAGCTGGGCGAGTGGGGCGCGGCTATGGTGCTTTATCCACTGAGCGCCTTTAGAGCAATGAACAAAGCGGCTGAGATGGTTTACAGCTCCATTTTAGAAAATGGCGATCAAAAGGCGGTGGTTGATTCAATGCAAACTCGCATGGATCTATACGATTACTTGGGCTACCACGATTACGAGCAAAAGCTAGATAGCCTGTTTGCCGAAGGTAAAAACCTGTAATAGCAAGCAAAGCGTTAATGAAGAAGATAAATATCAGTACCTTACAAGTTAGCGTTAAGGATTAGCGCAGCAAAATAAATATAAAAATAACCTGCAGCTACGGCTGATGGGTAAACAAATAAAAGGAAGACAGTTATGGTTGATAAAACTGAGGTTTCAAAAAAGGCAGTTGATAAAAAGCTGAGCGGCGCAGGCCTACGTGGCCAAAGTGCCGGAGATACAGCACTTTGTACCGTGGGCAAGTCAGGCTCTGGCTTAACCTATTGTGGTTATGACGTATCAGACTTAGCAGACAATGCCTCGTTTGAAGAAGTGGCTTATTTGCTGTTTAACGGCGAGCTACCTAATCAAACCCAGCTTGATCACTATAAAACGGAGCTATTTGCTCAGCGCGATCTTCCAAAGGCATTAAAAGAGGTGCTACAACGCATTCCGGCCGATGCTCACCCAATGGATGTAATGCGTACCGGCTGTTCATTCTTAGGTAATCTTGAGCCTGAAAACGACTTTAGTGAGCAAAACAAAGCCGCAAACCGCTTGTTAGCCGCGTTTCCAGCCATCATGTGTTACTGGTATAAGTACTCTCACGAAGGCGTAGAAATTGACTGCATTACCGATGAAGCCACAATAGCAGGCCACTTTTTGCATCTGCTCAATGGCAAAGCGCCCTCAGAGCAACATCGCCGCGTAATGGATGTATCGCTAATTCTGTATGCTGAGCATGAGTTTAACGCTTCAACCTTTACTGCGCGCGTGTGTGCATCAACTCTGTCAGATATGTACTCGTGTATTACCGGTGCTATCGGAACCTTGCGCGGCCCACTGCATGGCGGCGCAAACGAAGCGGCGATGGATATGATCCAAAAGTTTAGCTCGCCACAAGATGCAAAAATTCAA
The DNA here is from genome assembly GCF_052977045.1 of Shewanella sp. 125m-7. NCBI lineage: Bacteria > Pseudomonadati > Pseudomonadota > Gammaproteobacteria > Alteromonadales > Shewanellaceae > Shewanella > Shewanella sp. 125m-7. Next base: position 8,410 of record NZ_JBRILQ010000052.1, on the reverse strand, counting down.
ATGGCTGGCATGCTTGAGCGCAAAGAAAAGATCATGGGCTTTGGTCATGCGATTTACCGCACGTCAGATCCCCGTAACGTCATTATCAAAGCCTGGTCAGAAAAGCTCGCCAACGAGTTTGGAGATACATCGCTTTACGATATCTCTGTTGCCTGTGAAGAGTTTATGTGGGACAGCAAGAAGCTGTTCTGTAACGCCGATTTTTTCCATGCATCGGCTTACCATTTTATGGGTATTCCAACTAAGTTGTTTACGCCTATCTTTGTGTGTTCACGCCTTACTGGCTGGGCAGCGCACGTCATGGAGCAGCGCTCAAACAACCGTATTATCCGCCCAAGCGCAGACTATACCGGTAGCGAGCCACGTACGGTTAACCCTATTGGTGAAAGATAGAAGCTAGAACTCAGGACCTAGGACTTAAAATTTAGGACCTAGGACCTAGAACTTAGAACCTAAAAGCGAAGCGTCCTCAAACCTAGTACTTATCTTAGCTTTTGATTGTATAGCAGGGCTCTTATAGCAGGGCAAGGCCCGCTCTAGCCGCGAAGCGTCCTAGCAGTGAGCCTGCGAACGCTCTAGAACCTAGCAGCGAAGCGCCCTCGAACCTGTACGAATTGAATTGGAATGCATCATGACTGATATCAACACCCAATACCGTAAACCCTTGCCCGGCACAGAGTTAGACTATTTTGATACTGAAGCCGCCGTTAATGCCATTAGTCCAGGCGCTTATGCCAAGCTACCTTACAGCTCTCGTGTTTACGCCGAAAACCTAGTGCGCCGCTGTAGTCCTGAATCACTCAACGATTGTTTAAGCCAAATTATCTATCGTAAGCGCGATTTGGATTTTCCTTGGTATCCTGCACGCGTGGTGTGCCACGATATTCTTGGTCAAACCGCACTGGTGGATTTGGCAGGTCTGCGTGATGCCATTGCTGAAAAGGGCGGCGACCCAGCCAAAGTAAACCCCGTGGTACCGACTCAGCTGATTGTGGATCACTCGTTAGCTGTAGAGCACGCTGGTTTTGAAAAAGATGCGTTTGAGAAAAACCGCGCCATTGAAGACAGACGTAACGAAGACAGATTCCACTTTATCAATTGGACTAAAACGGCCTTTAAAAATATTGATGTCATTCAGCCGGGTAACGGCATCATGCATCAGATCAATCTTGAGAAGATGTCGCCAGTAGTACAAGCCCGTGACGGCGTAGCCTTTCCAGATACCTTAGTCGGAACTGACAGCCACACGCCCCATGTTGATGCACTAGGCGTTATCGCCATTGGTGTGGGCGGGTTAGAGGCCGAGAGCGTGATGCTAGGTCGTCCATCCTATATGCGTCTGCCTGACATTGTTGGCGTCGAGCTCATGGGCCAGCGCCAACCGGGGATCACGGCAACCGATATCGTACTGGCGATTACCGAGTTCCTGCGCAGTGAAAAAGTCGTATCGACTTACTTAGAGTTTTTCGGCGAAGGCGCTGCCAACCTCACATTAGGTGACAGAGCAACGATTTCAAATATGACACCTGAATTTGGCGCGACCGCTGCCATGTTCTATATCGATGACAAAACCATTGATTACCTTAAGCTTACAGGTCGAGATGACCAACAAGTTAAGCTAGTTGAAACCTACGCAAAACAGGCAGGGCTTTGGGCTGACAGCTTGCAAGAGGCCGAGTACGAGCGCGTGCTGCGTTTTGACCTATCAAGCGTTGGCCGTAACATTGCAGGCCCATCAAATCCCCATCGCCGCGTGTCAACAAGCGAACTTGCCGCTAAAGGCATCAGTGGTGAAGTTGAGGATTTGAGCGGTGACAAAGCAGGCCTAATGCCTGATGGCGCTTGTATTATTGCGGCTATCACAAGTTGCACCAACACCTCTAATCCACGTAACGTGATTGCAGCGGCTCTACTTGCGCGTAACGCCAATGCCAAAGGCTTAACCCGTAAGCCATGGGTAAAAACATCACTGGCACCTGGCTCAAAAGCGGTGCAGCTGTATCTTGAAGAGGCCAACTTGTTGACTGAGCTTGAAGCGCTAGGCTTCGGCATTGTCGGTTTTGCCTGTACTACTTGTAACGGTATGAGCGGCGCGCTTGATCCTGTCATTCAGCAAGAAGTTATCGACCGTGATTTGTACACCACAGCCGTGCTCAGTGGTAACCGTAACTTCGACGGCCGAATCCATCCTTATGCTAAGCAAGCCTTTCTGGCATCGCCGCCATTAGTGGTTGCCTACGCCATTGCTGGCACCATTCGTTTCGATATTGAAAAAGATGCGCTGGGCCAAGACAATAACGGCAAAGATATTTTACTTAACGATCTATGGCCATCAGATGAAGAGATTGATGCGGTGATCGCTCAAAGCGTTAAGCCAGAGCAGTTCCGTAAAGTGTACGAGCCGATGTTCGACCTTAAAGTCGACTATGGCGACGATAACCAGCAGAAGGTTAACCCACAGTACGAGTGGCGACCACAAAGTACTTACATTCGCCGTCCACCTTATTGGGAAGGCGCGCTTGCAGGCGAGCGCACTATGAAGGGAATGCGACCACTTGCGGTACTGGGTGACAATATCACCACCGATCATCTGTCGCCATCTAATGCAATTATGCTCGACAGTGCAGCTGGGGCATACCTACATAAGATGGGCCTACCAGAAGTCGACTTTAACTCCTATGCGACTCATCGCGGCGATCATTTAACCGCCCAGCGCGCGACCTTTGCCAACCCTAAGCTTTTTAACGAAATGGTGACTAAACTTGGGAGTAACGGCGAGCTTGAGGTGAAGCAGGGCTCATACGCACGAATTGAGCCAGAAGGTGTTGAGTCACGCATGTGGGAAGCAATTGAAACCTACATGCAGCGCAAGCAGCCGCTGATCATTATTGCTGGTGCCGATTACGGTCAAGGTTCTAGTCGAGACTGGGCTGCAAAAGGTGTGCGTCTTGCTGGTGTTGAAGTGATTGTTGCCGAAGGCTTTGAGCGTATTCACCGCACTAACTTAGTTGGTATGGGCGTATTGCCGCTTGAGTTTACCAATGGCGCTAATCGTCACACGTATCAGATTGATGGCACAGAAACCTACGATGTACTCGGTGAACGTACGCCGGGCGCATTGTTAACGGTGATCATGACGCGCAGCAATGGTGAAGTGGTTGAGATCCCGGTTAAGTGTCGACTCGATACCGCAGAAGAGGTGTCAATCTATGAAGCGGGCGGCATACTCCAGCGCTTCGCCCAAGATTTTTTAGAGTCTTCAACTTAGTAAAGAGTCTTCAGGAGAGCCATCAGCGAATAAAGAGTAGAGCTTTAGTCTTTTCTCTTTAAGCTTGCTGTTAAAAAAAGGCCTTGTATGGTGGAGATACCATACAAGGTTCGACTCGGTAGCCTAGATGAAGTCTCTATCTATGAAGCGGGCGGCATACTCCAGCGCTTCGCCCAAGATTTTTTAGAGTCTTCAGCGAAATAAATAGAGAGTCTTCAACATGAGCCATCAGCGGATAGAGAGTAAGAAGTCTTCGGCTAATTAAAAGTTGGAGCAATGGTTTAGCTACAGAGGTAGGAAACGATATTGCAATGTAGATGAGACGCCGCAAGTACATCCTTGTAGGCTCTGCGGTGGCATCGAAGCCAAAAAAGCCACCGAAGCTCATCTACTCAGCAATATCGTCGACTAAATTTAACGCTTTCTACTTTGGCCATGCTAGTTAGTGCGGGACCGAATGAAAGCATGTCTCAAAAGAGTCATCGCTGATTTCGGACTCGTTTGTTAGTGAAATAACGAGCTATCAAGCATTAAAACGGTAAAACACATGACCACATCAACTGAATCAAAACCAAGCAAAGCATTTGCCCCGCAAATTAAAGTCGCTGCCACCTACATGCGTGGCGGTACCAGTAAAGGGGTATTTTTTAACTTAACAGACTTGCCTAAAGAGGCGCAGGTAGCAGGTGCTGCCCGTGATGCATTGCTACTTAGAGTGATAGGCAGCCCCGATCCTTACGGTAAACAAACCGATGGCATGGGCGGGGCAACGTCTAGCACCAGCAAAACCGTTATCCTTGCCAAGAGCGAGCGCGAAGATCACGATGTTGATTACCTATTTGGTCAAGTTGCTATCGACCGTCCTTTTGTCGACTGGAGTGGTAACTGCGGTAACTTAACTGCTGCAGTGGGGTCATTTGCCATCAGTAATGAGCTCGTTGATAGAAGCCGAATACCAGAAAATGGCATTGCCGTCGTGCGAATTTGGCAAAAAAACATCGGTAAAACCATCATAGCTCATGTCCCTATCACCAATGGGAAAGTGCAAGAAACCGGTGATTTTGAACTTGATGGCGTCACGTTCCCAGCTGCAGAGGTTCAAGTTGAGTTTATCGACCCCGCCGATGGCGACGGCGCAATGTTCCCAACGGGCAACCTAATCGACAACTTAATGGTGCCAACTAATGTGGTACCAAGTGGTGTTTTGCAAACCACCATGATCAACGCGGGGATCCCGACGGTATTTATCAATGCAGCTGAACTTGGCTATACAGGCGCCGAGCTGCAAGAGGCGATAAATAGCGATGAAAAAGTCTTAGCCATGTTTGAAACCATACGTGCGCTTGGCGCAGTGCAGATGGGGCTGATTAACCACATAGACGAAGCTATTAGTCGCCAACATACGCCTAAAGTTGCGCTAGTGGGCGAGCCAATTGATTACACCTCATCGAGCGGAAAAGCAATTGATAAAAATGAAATTGATCTCAATGTGCGCGCTCTGTCTATGGGTAAGTTACACCATGCGATGATGGGCACCGCAGCGGTCGCGATTGGCACTGCAGCAGCCATCCCGGGTACGCTCGTGAGTATTGCCGCGGGAGAGAGCAAGCGTTGCCCGGTTAGTGCAGGCTTTGTTACTTTTGGGCATCCTTCAGGCACCCTAAAAGTGGGCGCTCAGGCGAGCTTGATTGATGGTCAATGGCAGGTCAATAAAGCCGTAATGAGCCGCAGTGCACGGGTACTGATGGAAGGTTGGGTACGAGTGCCAGCCGATACGTTCTAATTATGTAAGCCGCCAATCTAGCGGCTAAATCTAGCGTAAGTGTCAAAAACGCTAATGTAAGCAACTCTGATATGAAAGGCGCTAATATAAACAGCACAGGCTAAAGTTTGATGACTATAGTCTGTGCTGTTTTTGTTTATGCGGCATAAACTGTTACCTAATAAACCGTTTCTAAAGTCATTTTTAAGGTAATCATCTCTAAACAAAACTATTTTGTGTTATTGATAGCGCTAAGATAGCGTTAAATAGTCTGATACAGACAAACATACTGTGCAAATAAGTCGTGAAACCTGCGGTTTTAGCGTATTCTAGCGGCCATTAAATTTAATACTGCAGTTTATGAACATTGACGTAAAAGATATATCCGAACCCGTGATCAACACTGAAGTGACCTGCTCAAACTGCCAAGCATGTTGTTGCCGATTAGAAGTGATGATAGTGAGCGATACTGGGGTGCCTGAAAGGCATATCAGCGTCGACGAATATGGCGCCGAGACCATGTTGCGCTTAGATGACGGTTGGTGCTCAGCAGTCGATAGAGACACCTTAATGTGCACCATCTACGAAAATCGCCCATGGATCTGTCGCTTGTTTGAGATGGGCTCCTATGAGTGCGTCAGTGAGCGTAAAGAGCTGCTTTAATCTCTTAGTATGTGGCTAAAGGTTTTCATTTAGCCGCGTTCATTTAGGCGCCTTCATTTAAAGGCGTCACTTAACGTCTTTCATGAATACACTTCTTCTCGTTTATCTTCTCGTTTATCTTCTCGTTTATCTTCTCGTTTATCTTTTCGTTTATCTTTTCGTTGATTGGTCGTATCAATCGGTAATTTAAATATTATCAATCGCTTAAATTCAAGTGGCCGTTGTCATAATCTAATTTCACTAATCTTGTTTGATAGAGCAAACGTTAGCTGCTTTCTACAAATTAGCTCTGCATCATAATGGTTTTTTACTTTCTTGAACCAGATCAAGCAATACCGATATAAATTCATGATCTAATTATTCTTTTAGCTATGTTAATGTGATAATTTAATCAACATAATCATAGGTGTAAATCGACTTATCTTTTTTAAAGCTATCTTTTTGAGTTAAAGCAATCGAGCTGTCATCAATGCTCAATAAAACCTGCTTAAACGGTGAATACAAAGGAATGTACTGGTGAGTTCAACGCACGAACAACACATCACAGCAAACTTCTATAACGCTCATGCGGCTAAACTTGCTGCGCAGTATGATTCTAAAAGCTTTAAAGAAGTCCATGCTAGTTGGTTTCATCACTTAGCTGACATCTTTGTGTCTCACGTAAAGTCCAATCAATCGCCGTTACTAGCATCATTAAGTGAGAAAGCCCGCTTAACGAATATGAGAGATAATGTGCAAGTTAATGTGCTAGATATTGGCGCAGGCTCAGGACGAGATGTTAAATATCTAGCAGAGCAAGGGGCACTAAATCAAACCGTCGCTGCTTATGCAATTGAGCCAGCAGTAGAGCTCGCCGCAATTGGCAAAAGAGTGACCCAAAACCTTAACGTCACTTGGTTAGAGGATTCATTACCAGAGCTTAACGCGCTAGCCAAATTGGATGCGTTAGCTAAAACTGATGCGCTAGTTACAACAAGGCTGCGTTTTAACTTGATCCTACTCAGCGCCGTATGGATGCACATTCCTGCATTAGAGCGCTTACAATCCTTGAATCGATTAACACAACTACTAGAACCTACAGGCAAGCTCGTAATCACACTACGCCATGGCCCAAGCGGCGATGAGCGAGAGATGCATCAAGTGAGTATTGCAGAGCTTGCAACAATGAGCGCTAAAGTGGGGCTGACAATAATCGATAGTGTTACGGCAGAACAAGACAAGTTAGGACGAGCCGAGGTGCATTGGGAAACCGTTGTTTTACAAAGGTCGACTATCACCAAGGAGCCCCCAACAGGCGAGGTTGTTCCACTAAGTGATAACGCTAACGCCTTGCTAGGTGAAAATGTATGAGATTAGATTTTGCACCTCAAGTGGATGCTCAACTGCAAGTTGATTTCATCACCTATTTACAGCGTTTATTGGTGGAAGGCGATTTTGTCGCTACATACAAATTTGCACTGCTACACGCACTTGCTGATATCTGTATAGAGCGACCACTACACAGTGATGTGACAGCAAACTTGCACGATACATTAGACAGCGTTATTACCATCGATGAGTTAGTCGTGAAGTTCATCGAGCTATATTGGCAACACTCGCTGCCTTATCACGGCGTTGATAATAACCCATTTATTCTTTTACAAAATTCCGGCGAACAATCTGCATTGGTCAGAGATCTAGCAGAATTTCGCCAGCAAGGCATACGCACACTTGGGCAGCTAAAACAAAATGCTGGCTGGAACAAACTGGTTAGTAAAACCCGCAATACGTTTAAACAAGGGCCGCTTTGGCGTTTACAGCTTCTTGCGGGTAAAGAGGAATGCTTTTACTACAGCCACGATAAGTCTCAAAAGTATATTGTTCTTAAACCAGGTATCGCCTTTTGTTTTAGACGTTTTTACGACCTTGTTGTATCGCTTTCAAGAACGCACTGGACACAAAAGGTCAGCGGTTTTCCTGCAAACTATGCGGTACTGGGTGGTAAAGGCAACTTGTCAGAGTTTTTATTTGGTAGCGACCGCAGCTCGATTATTAGTGCAAGACCCGTATTTGAACAGATCCAGCAAGGAAAGTGCTTCTACTGTAATAAGCCGCTAAAAGAGAGCGAACATAACAAGGCCGAGGTCGATCATTTTATCCCGTGGGCACGTTACCCTAACGATCTCGGGCATAACTTTGTGCTAGCGCATCGCAGTTGCAACAATGCCAAACGAGATCACCTCGCGGCGCAAGAGCACAAAGATCGCTGGCATGAACAAAACATTATTCAAAATGAAAAACTGATCACAGCCGAACTCAGCAACTACTTTGTGTGTAAAAGTGGTCGCTCTGAGGCAATTGCCGCATGGGCATATCAGTTAGCACTGCAAAGTGATTCATCTTTGTGGCTCGCGGGTAAGCAATTTGAAGCTGCGATTAATGATGACAAGGTCCAGCTGATTTAGTTGGGTTTAGAGGTCGATGAAAGTTGGCGAAGAACATAGGGATATTTACGTGAAGCGGTTAGCTTTAGCATGTTAATGCCCCAAAGTTAGCTAGCCTTCGAATGAAGACTGATTACATTTTTTGTCTGAGCTGTGGCTACAGGGCTGCTAATTCGAAATCGTCGCTTTAGAGTTATTAATCGCCTGCAGCGGGCGCATGTGCAGATACTGCTGAGGCTCGCTGCGAGCACGTCCTTGTGAGCTCAACGAAAACGTCCCTGTTTTCGACGGCCT
>NZ_JBRILQ010000051.1:0-28820 GCF_052977045.1 Shewanella sp. 125m-7 | reverse complement strand
TCTACGCACTTCTCCGTGTCCTCCGTGAAAGCGCAGCGCTTCGTGGTGAGAATACTCTTCATGCTGTAATCAAAAGCTAAAGCTATTCACCACAAAGGACACGGAGCGCTACGCGACACGAAGAAAAGCAACATCAAGACCAACTAAAAATCGCGCTAATCTTTTGCTCTACGCACTTCTCCGTGTACTTCGTGAAAGCGCAGCGTTCCGTCAGTGAGCCTGCGAACGTTCCGTATACCGTAATCAGCTTTAAGATTGTATAGAATCTAGCAGGAGCAAAGCGACGCTCTCGCAGTCACGAAGTGACATCCTAGAAGCGCAGCGCTCTTCTTCGCTTTTTAAACCGTCAGCGCAGCGTTCTGTAAGTGAGCTTGCGAACGTTCCGTATACCGTAATCCGCTTTCCCGTCTCAGCCTTTATCGACTTTAAACCATCTTAGCTTTTCCCGCCGCCTTCACCATCTGAGCTTGTATCGCTTTTCTCAATCCAGATTCAAAAGACTCCGTCGGCTTCCAACCTAACTCGCTTTGGATCTTACTCGAATCAATTGCGTAACGAACATCATGACCGGGTCTATCTTCAACATAAGTAATGAGCCCTTTAAATCCCTCAGCATTACAACTCCCCATTAATGAATTAGGGTTTTCAGGGGCTAACTCCTCTAGAAGCTCACAAATCAGGTTAACGACATCAATATTACGTTTTTCACAGCTGCCGCCAATGTTATAGGTTTCGCCCATTTCGCCTTCTGTTAAAACCGTATAAAGCGCGCTAACATGATCCTCCACGTATAACCAATCACGCACCTGCTGCCCATTACCGTATATTGGAATAGTCTTACCGGCTAATGCATTACATATCGTTTGCGGAATGAGTTTTTCGTGATGCTGAAAAGAACCGTAGTTATTAGAGCAATTGGTCACAACAATAGGCAAACCATAGGTTCTATGCCACGCCCGAACCAAATGATCTGATGCCGCTTTGCTAGCAGAATAAGGCGAACTAGGATCATACCTAGTTTGTTCGGTAAATAACTCACCGTCAGCTAAGTCACCAAACACCTCATCGGTAGATACATGATGAAACCGAAACGCACACTTTTTATCTTCTTTGAGTGAAGCATAGTATGCACGACTAGCTTCAAGAAGAGTGTATGTGCCAATAATATTGGTTTGCATAAATTCTGCAGGACCATCAATAGAACGGTCTACGTGGCTCTCAGCAGCTAAGTGAATAATGGCATCAGGTTGATACTGTATAAGTAATTTGTCTATTAACGCCCTATCACAAATGTCACCTTGCACAAACGCATAGCGATTCGATAATTCAACGTCAGCTAAAGACTCCGAATTACTGGCATAAGTTAATTTATCGAGATTAACCACAACACTATTGGTGTACTTAATTAGAAAGCGAACCAAAGCAGAACCAATAAACCCAGCACCACCAGTGATCAAGATGACCTTATCCATTTACTACCAACCAAAAATAAGATTAAACAATAAATCAAAATTGACGGCATAAGCGATAACCTACAGCATCGTTGTAGGTTGGGCTTTAGCCCATCAAAACATAGAACAAAAACTGACGGCATAAATACCGACCTACATTCAAAGACGGTCCTAGGTTTGAGGTTCTAGGATCTTGTTTCTAACCGTCAGCGCAGCATTCCGTAAGTGAGCCTGCGAACGTTCCGCAATCCGTAAACTCACAAGCTGTTCCTTAAACCTAGAACCTGCTTTTCCTAGAACCTAGGACCTTCTCTGCTTTTACCTAGAACCTTCTTTGCTTATTCAATTAAAGACAGTAAATACTGCCCATAGCTATTACTCAACATAGGTTGTGCAAGACGCTGAATATCATTATCACTTAACCAGCCGCTTCGCCAGCCAATCTCTTCTAAACAAGCGATTTTCAACCCTTGCACAGTTTCAATGGTTTGTACAAAAGAAGAGGCTTGCTGCAAACTATCAAACGTGCCGGTATCTAACCATGCAAAACCGCGCCCAAGTCTTTCTACCTGTAATTCTCCCAGCTTTAAGTAAGCTTGGTTAATATCGGTGATCTCTAACTCTTGCCGAGCAGACGGGCTTAGACTCTTAGCAATACTCACTACTCTATTATCGTAAAAATAAAGCCCAGTTACCGCCCAATTAGACTTGGGCTGAGTTGGCTTTTCCTCAATAGATACAGCTTTAAATAAATGATCAAACTCTACTACACCAAAGCGCTCGGCTTGCTGCACCTGATACGCAAAAATAGTAGCGCCAGATTGCTTATTAGCCGCTGTGGTTAAAGACTCACTAAATCCTTGGCCATAAAACACATTATCACCAAGGATCAAACAAACATTATCATCGCCAATAAAATCCTCTGCAATCACAAATGCCTGAGCAATACCTTCTGGCCTTGTTTGAACGGCAAAAGACAAACGAATTCCGAAATCAGTACCATCACCGAGCAAACGTTGAAATAACATTAACTCTTCAGCAGTCGTGATAACCAAAACATCTCGGATACCAGCTAACATTAAAACCGATAACGGATAATAGATCATCGGTTTATCGTAAACAGGGAGTAACTGTTTAGACACACCTCGCGTGATAGGATAAAGCCGTGAACCAGCGCCACCAGCTAACACTATGCCTTTGGTAATAGCTTGGTCATTCGTGGTACTTTTAGCGGTACTATTCAAGATAATCATCCACAATTTAATACTCTAAAACAAGAAAATCCCCAAATAGGGGATTTTCAAAATAGTGCATAACGCCGAGTTTAGCCGTTACGCCTAATCCAAGTTAAGATCTGCCATACATGAGATAACGCCCAGTTATATGCCGCAAAAATAACTAAAAAACCTAGAAACATAACGACTTCTGGAACGTCAAATATCTCGCCTAAAATACCAATAGTTGCAAGTATTGCTGACAACAATGTAATGCGAGCTAAAGTTTGTTTTCGGCTATAACCCGCACGCTCAAATATATGATGTAGATGATCTCTATCAGGTTTAAAAGGAGAGTGCCCCTTTTTAACTCTACGATACATGATTGCCGCCATATCCATTAAAGGGATAGCAATTAAGTAAAGAGCTGTAACTGGTGAGAACGCAGGATTAACTGATTCAGTCCCAATGACTAACAACCAAACAACCGTTAACCCTATTAGCATACTGCCTGCATCACCCATAAAAACCTTTTCTAGTGAGGCAAATGGCCAGCGTAAATTAAAAAATAGGTAAGCAGAAATTGCAGCAATGAATACTATAGGTAGGATTACCCATGGATTAACTGATTGGTAGAAAAGAAATGCTAGCGCAGAAAAAGTTACAATACTCAGCATCCCTGCGAGACCATCTATACCGTCTACCATATTGAATGCATTGATACAGCCTATAACAGCTAATACGGTAACCAATACACCTAAGTAACCTAGTTTAAACTCGAAGAAATAAAAGATATGCCCTAGTGAAGTTAAATAAGATTCAGCACCAAAAATCAGGATTGACGCAGTTATCACCTGAGCCAGAATTCGTAAGCGTACCGAGAGATCGTAACGATCATCAAGTACCCCGATAAACAAAAGCAACGCGGCGGAGATAAGGTAAAGGTTTAAGGTTCTGCTATACTCAATAAAAACCGTCGAAGCTAGCAATACGCTGAAGAATATGCCTATCCCACCAATTAATGGCACAGCGCCATCATGAACTTTACGAGCATTGGGTAGGTCGACTAATCCCACCTTGGCAGCGTAGGGAGCTGTAAACTTAATCGCGATAAAGCTCAATAAAAATGCCATGATGAATGGCTCGATTAAACTCATTTTATTATCCTTAAGTACGAGTAAAAGCGGTAATCACTCAATTTGATGGCCAAGTTTACAACTAATCTATCAATTATAACAGCTATCAAAATATCGAAATGAACTTACGCCTACCGACTACAAATGACTCTTGTTATTAATTCTGAAGCGATTTGCTTTCCAAAATAAGTACGGCTAGCAGGCTATGATTTTAGAGAAGTAACTGGAACCTTTACTTTTCTCTTAATAAAGCCGGTTATTTTCAAGATATGCGCTATCACGTAAAAATAGACTACAAATACAACTAAAAAGGCAATTAACATAACGGCTTAATTAACATTATTTAGCTCCGACCAAATACCAACTCCGGCCATAATACTTGCCGCTTAACAAATAACCAATAGCGAACCGCGAGAAGATAAACCGATATGATGCAAGAGCCCTCTTTCAGGTTAAAAGGCGATACCACCTGCTCCGCACTTCCATAATTCACCGCCATATTCAAGTAATGCCGATCACTTTAATTTGTAATTTCTCATAACTGACTTGGTGTCAAATCACCAAGTGTGTGTACAAACGTTCATGGTTGTAATAGTGAATATATTTTTCAACATCACGCTTCATGGAAGCGAGCATTAAATGCACCACATTTAAAAGCTACTCATGCTTCAAACTGCCAAGAAATATCTCTACAATGGCATAGTCTAAACAGGCTCCTACACTACTCATCGAAGAGGTAAACCCACGAGTCTTTAATAGGAAACCGTTTATAGGTGTCTTGGGAGCCTCTATCACTAGTAAACAGGACCTCACTCTTAGGCTTGCGTAATGTTATCGCCATTTGTGATACGTGCTCGGCTAAGCTCTCTGTCATCCGTTTTGATAAGGCCCAACCCACTATGCACCTAGAATGTAAACCCATTACATTCGCTAGATACATTCAACCCTGCTTCGTTCGTAAATAAGTCACAAAACCAGCCCAAACCTGATTAATTTACTCAGGATTGAACTGATAGGTCAACTTCTACATAAACATAAAAATAAACATAAACATAAACATAAACATAAACAACCATAACTGACAAATTAACTTTGCACCAAGTTAACCCACATCTAGAACATACTAAATACTCAGCGATTTAACAGGTACCTGAAAATAAAAACTGGATAATCTTTAAATAAACGCTGCCTTACATGTGAATGCATGTAAGCTCGTTGTAACCAGCGAAGTCCAAACTTTTTAATTAATGGATGATAATAATCACCTTTAATCGCTGTCTGAGAAATAAATCCACCACAAGTAAAGGTAAGACGAATATTTTTGACTTTCTCATTGCAAAACACAGAAAACTCTTCCTGCAATGGCGTCCCCATACCAACAATTAGTACATCTACTTCACTAGAGTTTATCTCATGGCTGACTTGAGCAAACTCGTCAGTTGAGAAGTAGCCATCCCTTTTGTAAACAACATTCAAGCGAGGGTGAATCACTTTTAAATTAATAATTGCCGATTCAATTTCAAGACATGCTCCCCCAACAACAGCAACGTTCAATGTATTCCTTTCACAAAAATCAAATACTATTCCGGCTAATGAGGAGAAGTCAAAGCTAGCTCGAGTAATTTTGTTATCCCTTCGAAAAATATTACTAAAAAAACATAATAATGCCCCATCACTAAACCAATAATCTACTTTTTGAACTAGGCGATTGTTTGATGAAATAAATGTATATGAAAAAGGATTTACGAAACTGACAATTTTCCCGGAACCGCCTTGGTGCTCCAAAATACTATAAATATCATCAGCACTTTTAAATTTATTTTCAAGATTACAATTTATATATTTTTTAGCCACAACCTATCTCCATTCCTCTTATCAAGAAAACTTAAACAACCACCTACTTTCTTTCCGCTTTTCTCAAAACAAAACAAGGCACTTATTAGATTTTCAGAAACTTCAGAATATTTAGTGTCATCTTGATAAAGATAACCTAGCTCTAACTCTTGAACAGATGCTAGTTTAATTGAGTAGTCAATCAGACTAAGCGAAGATAAAATTTCTCTAGGTCCAGAAGTGCAATCGATAGATACAACTGGAGTACCTACAATTAAACTTTCAGCAATTACATTAGGGAACCCTTCGAACTTAGAGTGCAACACTAAAGCGTCACATTGCGATATCAAGTTATGTGGGTTAGCTAGATGTCCATGCAAACAAAAGATATCTTGACCGTCATCTTTAAACTTATCGATTAAATCGTAAACGAGTCCTTTTTGAGGACCATCTCCGATTATATTTAGCACTACGTCAACCTCACTTCTTCTAGCATATTCGGCAAAGCTTTTTATTAAAGAAAGAATATTTTTCTGTTCCGCTAACCTACCTGAAAATACAAAATTAAGCTTTTTCGAATCAATTTTAAATCCACTTTCCTGATCAGATTTAAACCTCAACAATTCAATATCATAAGAGTTATACTTCACATTAATCAACGTCGGATTGACATTGAAATTTGAGATTAAATCCTGTTTTATTGCAGTGCTATTTACAACAATCCTATCAGAAAGGTTGTAAACCGGCCCTATTATTAACGTTGCAAGTTTCAACAAAAACTTACTTCGAGTACCATATTGTCCTGTCAAATAATTCCTGACATTTAATATGACACTTAAATTCATTCCTCTGGAGGCTATTACACTTAAGACATTACTCCATTCAAGGAAGGAAACTAGCTTGTCTGGCTGTTTGTTAGCAATAATACGCCGAAGAGAGCGAACCTTGAGCAATAACCCTATCGTTCGCCCAAAAAAACCTAGTTTTAACTTTGGACCGTCGATGAAATTATAGCTAAACCCCAACGCCTTCATCTTATTTATGTTGTGACAGTTAGCTTGTTTCAGTGACAGTATAGTAACATTGTATTCTTCTTTGAAAAGTTCTGCTACGCTCAGCATTTGCCGCTCAGCCCCCCCCCCCTCTAATTTATCAATAACAAATAATATTTGTTTTTCATTCTTTGATGATTTTTCCATAACGCTCAGTATTTATACCTTCTTTAAGCACTTTACAAGGATTCCCTGCCGCTAAACTATTACTCTCGATGTTTTTTGTTACAATCGATCCAGCGCCAATCACAACATGATCACCAATATGAACCCCTGGCATAATAACACTTTTCACGCCAATAAAAGAATTATTGCCAATTACTGTTTTAGCTTTCATGTCACGGCTATAATCATGAGTAAGTATAATTACGTCATCAGCAATTTGAGTATAGTTTCCAATGGTTATTAATCTTGGTGCTACAGGGTCTAATTTAGCGCCTAGACTTACGCGCGCAGTTCTTGCTATATTAACGCCCTTAGCTTTAAAATAAACATACCTAAAGTACAAAACTTTTTCTCTTAACTTATGTTTTAGCTTCGACAAATAAAGCATTACTTCTCCTAATAGTGTTTTTACGTGATATATAAGCAACCAAGGCCCAAAATGAAAAGAAAAAATAAGACGATTTATTTGCATCAAGAGGCGACGCCCCTAACTGATATATAAATAAAGAGACAACATAGCAGTAAAAACAAAGCGCTAATGCAATTGTGTGCGTTTCTTTACTCGCTAACGCTCTAACAATATAAACAATTGATATATAAAATAAAAAACAATTAAACAAAAGCAATGCAAACAACCCTACCATTCCATAGTCTTGCAAATAACTAAAGTAAGCATTTTCAATGATAATCCCTTCATTACTAATTCCAAACAAAAACTGCAATATCAATTCGTCCTCAAAAATGTGCGTCAATGTACCTATTTGACGAATTCTGCCGGCTGTTGAAGGGTCTACCTGGCCTTTACTCAATGTTTCAAAAAAACTTATAAAAACTGTTAACTTATCTGCATTTGCTATTATAACAAAAACCATCAACACAAAAGCAAGAAACAATAGTAAACTAAAAAAACGTCTCCCTTGAATATTTAACTTATACATCAACATAAAAAACATCAAACTGGTAAACACGAATGCTAAATATGACGCTTTAGACTGACTAAGTAACACAACAAACATCACTAAAACAGCAAAAACAAAGTAGACAATACGCTTTTCATTTGAAAATAAAAATAGATAATAAAAAACAAAAGGACATACAACGAAAGAAAAAATATAACTCCACACAAATGGTCCACCTAGATTTATGCCACGAAAGTCAAATCCACTTCTAGGTGTTATAATCGAGACGCATTGATAACAAACAAGCTGAATAACTAAAAATACAAAACATGAAACGATAAAAAAACTTATCAACCAAACTGCATTTTTTGACTCAAAGCCAATACTAATACAGATATTATATGTAAAAAGGAAAACCAACAAATAAAACCCATATCTCAAATGCTTAACAAAATCGGAAAGTTCTACATGTAAAACTTTAAAAACAAACCCCGATAGAATCAAAGCTAAAACAACAAACAAAACAGAGCATTCTAATTTAGGGGTTGACAACTTCCCTGACGTTTTAAGATAAAAATGGACTACAATTAAAATGAGTAGATAAGTAGCGAAAAAAAACTGTTGTCCAATTGAATTTGAACTGGTAAATAGGTATGTTGGAAAAAAAGCAATAGTGATCCAAAGCCCATACATAATTAACATTGATTTACTATTCATTTAAAGCTTCTATATATCTATCAGCAATTTTTTCAATAGAAAAATCATTAGAACGCTCAATACGACGTTGACATAAATCTAGGTTGTTATATTTTATCTGAGCAATTACTTTTTCTGAAAAAATAAGTGGATCGAATGCACAAACACTGGCTATTTCCTTATCGGAAAAAATATAATTAGCGCCCCCTTTCGAACTTGTTGTAACTATTGGAATACCAGCTGATAACGCTTCGATATATACATTCCCAAAACCTTCCCAGAATGATGACAGTACAAAACAATGGTATTTCCCGTACAAGCTATCAAGGTTACAAGCAAAACCCATAAAATTAACTAATTCTTCAACGTCCTTATCTCTTGCATATTCTTTCAGCTTCTCTAACTCAGAACCAGTTCCATAAACATCTAAACTAACCTTGAAACCTTCATTTAAAATCGAAATGACATCGATTAAAAATGAGATATTTTTTTGTTTTTCCAATCTACCTACGGATATTAATCTAATAATATTGCCATCGAAAACTTTAGGCTCTTGCGGCATAACTTGCTTTTTGAAACTAACCACAGGATTGCCGATTATAGATATTTTGCACGAAGGTACATTCAAAGACATAGAGATATCTTTTGCAGTATCAGGTGAGTTTGCAATAACTTTGTCGCAAAACCTATATAAAAAGCGACGTAATAATATTTTTATAAACATAAATGAGTTATGTGTCTGATTAAAACCATTTATTGTATTAGCCTCTCTAGCTACATACTTTAATTTTGGTGCAATACCCAACTTGCTGAGTAAAGCCAACAGGCCACATATGATATTTGGCATATCAAGAGTAGACATTAACACTTTCGGCCTTATATTTCGCAATAAAGCAATAATGCTAAATAAAGAAAAAAGCATTTTTTTATTATTTAGTGCCAATAATTCAACGTTTTTATCTAAAATATTTTTATAAGGCCCGTCTGAGTTATTAACAATAATAAATACCCTCTCTCCCCTAACAACTAATTCATTTGCTAAGTTAGTTATTACTTTTTCAGCGCCTCCGCCATAGAAATTCTGCATCAAAAATACATACGGTTCACTTGATTTGTTCATTAGTTCCACACTCAATGGCATTAGCTTCAAAATCATCAAATGACTTTATAATTCGTGCAGGACAGCCTAACGCTACACTGTTAGCGTTTATGGAACGACTAACAATACTTCCAGCGCCGATAACAACATTATCACCAATGCTTACACCTGGAAGTATGATACTATTAACACCTATAAATACGTTACTACCTATCTTTATGGGTTTGTAGCTGTATTTTCTCTTCCCATCTTTATCTTTCACTAAGCAATAAGATCCATCATGAGTTAAAAACTCCACACCTCTTGCAACAGTTACATTATCCCCAATTGTTATCATGTTAGGTTCTGTCCCCCAGTAACTAATGTAGATCCTACAATCAGTTCCGATATTTACACCCTTCATTCTTGCAAGTTTTACATACCCCATAAAAACTCTAACAAACGTATCAAAACATATATTTTTAAAGCTCATAAATATCCGCATCTAACCCACCAAATCCATTAATAATTTAACTTCATTTTTCACAACTGCATTCCAAGTAAACTTTTTGGGTAAATTAACTGAACTTTCACTAGAAAGCAGTGCAACAGCTTTCATTGAAAACTCATTAATAAAATCTGGGCCAGAGTCCACAAGGTACTTATCAATTAAAACCTCAGGGAGCCCCCCTACTTTAGATGCTAAACAAGGAACACCAAAAGACAACGCTTCTAGAATCACAATAGGTAACCCTTCATTTTTACTAGGAAGTACAAGTAAACTAGCTTGTTTAATTAATGATTTTGATTCACTATTGCTTATTTGACCATGGAAAATACAGTTTAATCCATAGTCCCGCATCTGCCTCTCAATAGTACCCCTTAGAACTCCGTCGCCAACAATATGAAATTCGATAACTTCATTGGTTTTATTTTTAATTTTATAAAATATATCTGGCAATAAACCCGCATTTTTAATTTCGATTAAATTACCTACAAATATTACTCTCTTAATATCATAACTATCTAATAAACCTTTTGCATTCTCAATATCCACCCCATTGTATACAATAAAATCTCGCCCTCCGCAATAGCCTAATTCTAAAGACTTTTTAAGAAGGTGTTTACTCACAAAGAAGTTACCATTTGACTGTTGCAATAATTTACACACCATGTTTTTTTCCATTTTATTTTTTAATGGTTTAGTATGTATATCACTTCCGTGCGCAACCATAACAAAAGGAATATTTAGAGCGATAGAAAACTGGCGCGCAGTATTACCTGTTGCAGTAACATTGTGAGCCACAATTATATTTGGTTTAAAATTAGTTATTTCTGATTCGACAAGATTGTTTTTAATTAACTTGTTCAAACTAAACTTATTAAAAACTTTCATTATCATCGAAAAAATAGATATCAATACTGAATAATAGTTATATTTAACTCCTTCGAATGAAAAATCAGAACCCTGATTAACTCGCAGTAGAGACCTCGATGCAAGCTTCTTAATTATAGAGATTAAAAATGATTCCTCGTAAAATAAATTAATAACAAAGACATCGACGCCTAGTTTCTTATACATTAATATTCTTTTATGGACAGCATAAAATAATCCATTTTTCTTTTGAGGATCTAGGTTTACAATAAACAATACCTTCATATATTCCTATTGACTTCTCTATTTCTTATATTTTTAAAAAGTAAAAGCAAGACATTTTGATAGCTTTTCAATCCAACAAGCAACACCGCACTCCAAAAAGCAACAAATACCCAACGGTAAACAGGTCCATAGACTGAGTTTAATAATGCTAGTGCGAATATTATAACTATCGATACATACATCTTTTTTCTGGGAAACGCATACCATACCCTAGATGAGAACTCAGTTCTCAAAATAAAAAATAAAAGGAATGCTATCGCCGTTGATGTTGAGGCGCCTAAAGCTCCGTATTTTGGTATAAGAAGGAAACCTAAAATTAGATTTAATAAAAAAGCAAAAACAGATGACAGAAAAGAATATTTTGTTTTTCTTTTTATTCCAATACCAATAGATGTAACTTCAGAAAGTGTATATAACAATGGTGCAGCGAGACATAATACCATTATGTACTCAACATTTTTATATTCAACAGGTAAAAAATAAGGAACTAACCATGCAAAGCTACCGGATATACAAAAAATTACTATTACTGCCAATGTAATCAGCTCTGTGATATTTTGTATTTTTTTATAATTAACTCCGGCAGCAGCCCATTTATATACAGTTGGAGCCCAAATAATAGAAAATACTCTTTGCAGTAACGTTGCTGCTGCAGCAAAACTAGTAGCGACTGAATACACACCTAACTCACTAAAATCACTATAATATCGCAAATAAAACTTATCTATTGAAGTTAACCCCCAATAAGCAATTGCGCCAAATACAAGAGGATAAGCAAACTTCATCATTCTGGAAAATTTATCACGTTCCCAAACACAGCCTATAATGCTTAACCATTTTTCTTTCGTAAGTATTAAATAGATGATACAAACTAAAACTATAGAGTACATGTTTGCCATTAGCATAACTTCTGGCTCATTTAGCCCTACAAGCAAAAACAAACAAATAACAATTAGAAATATAACTTTAGGTAATACTTGCTGTAATGAAAAGCTCAATGCTTCATCATTCATCCTAAGAGTTAAACCTGTATACCTTGTTAATAAAACAGCCCAAAAACAGGCTATACAGCTAACACTTAACATATAGCTATCAATATCGAATATAAAATGGGATATTTGTTTTAAATCAAATATAAAGGCCAATAAAGTTAGTACAAACATAATAATGATTCCAGGAATGACCATCATCATAAATGTTTGGTTTTTTTTATCATCTTCATGATAATCTCTAACAAAGGCTTGATCTAAGCCGAGCGTACATCCCATGATGACAAAAGAAGAAATAACTGTAAAAAAAGATAACTTCCCTATATCTTCAGCCTCGAAAAACCATGCTAGTATCGGTAGTGTTAGTATCGAAAAAAATGAAGAAGCTAATGGCCCAACTGAAAAAAATAAAATTTTCTTAATATTCATATGCTAAAGTAAACTCGATAAATTTCACCAGAGGCACTTTTAATTAAATAAAAGTTCCCCTTATACTAAATGCCATTATACTGTAAGATTTTGATCACACTCTACGGCCACGAATAAGTACAAACAACGTACCAACAAACCAACCTAATATCGTAATCAAAATGCATATCAACGCTCTTTTAGGTCCGGATTTTTCCTCTGGAATTAATGCAGGATCAATCGTTTTAAAAACATATTCATCTCGCACTTCGGCAAACATAATCGTTTTGGTTTGCTCTTCAATCAGTTGATAGAGGATAGTACGAATGTCTGCAACATTTGTTTGTGCTATTTGTTTGGTTAAAAACTCACTGCTGCGATTCGCTTCTGCAACATCGCGCTCTTTCATCACCTTGTTAATATCTTGGATTAACCAGGTCACCCATTGCTGTGCGACACTAGGAGACAGATGCTCGACCGAGATTGTCACCATTCCAGTATCTTTAGCTGAATTAACTGCAATCACTTTAGTGAACTCTTTAAATGCTTCTTGCATTGAAGGTTCTGGCTTAAACGGTGCTTTTACTTCACGTACCCAAGTTTTGGTTTGTGGGTTATAAAGCTCGTCATCATAAACAAGTTTATCTGTTGCTAAATTCCACTCATCTGCCGCCATCAAGTCCGGTAATATATTGTGGCTTTGGATGAACTGACTAGCGAATTGACGCGACTTCATCACCTCGATGGCCATTTGCGTTTTATCAACGCCACCGCCGCCACCTAGGTTTATACCGGCCATACTTGCAAGGCCACCAAACTGGCCTGCCAATGCACTTAGTCCGCCGCCTTGTTCTTCACTTGCTGGAGCTAATAAAGCTTCAGACTTGTAGGTGTTGGGTTGCATTAGGGCGAAAATAACAGCGCCAATGGCAAAAACGGCTGTGATGGCGATGATGAGCCATTTGCCTTGCCAGATGACAGAAAACAACTCGCGAAGATCAATCTCATCGTCTGCCGGCGAAGCCGGCGTAAACTGGTGATCTTGTTTGTATTTATTTAGTTCATTGGACATTTAAAACTTATCTCATTATTTAAGTTTTCGAATACGGTTGACGGAACGCTCGCAAGCTCTCTTACAGAACACTTCGTTTACGGTTCAAGCTAAGAGCTGAACGGTCTGCGACCTACTGAACGCTGCGCTACGGATGACGGAACGCTTCGCTTACGGTAAAAACTTAAGGCCAAAGCGAACGCGTCACTAAACGTTATTGCGGGCTTTTATGCTTTTAATCAATCCTGCAAGCATCGCTGAGATTCTTTCAGCTTTTGCTAAAAGCTCATCCACGAATTTAGTTTCTAGATAGCCTATATCTTTACCTATCATCGCCTGTGTCATAACTTCGGCTAGCGATGCTTTAGCAATATACAAAAACTGTATTTTCTCTTTTGAACCCTGTCGTTCAATTCCCTCTGCAATGTTTGAAGGAACAGAAAGACCTGAACGAGTAATTTGGTCTTTGAATCCCCAATCCCTCAACTCTTTAGTCTCTATGTATATTGAACACGAGAGTTGGTAACTTAGCTGCCAAACTTCAAGCTTTTGAAACTTCATAACCATCCTTGGTTTTAAGTGCTTTGACGAACGCTGCGCTTACCGAATACGGTAGACGGAACGTTCGCAAGCTCACTGACTGTGTACGGAACGGCCTTCGGCCTACAGAACAAAAGCTTAAAGCCGATACGAACGCTTCGCTACTGATAACGGAACGTTCGCAAGCTCACTGACTGAACACTTCGTTTACAGAAAGAGTGGCTCTACTGTTATCCGTAAGGACGCAGTCCGTTCCGTAGCCGCTTGAGGCGTTCCGTTAGCGTAGCGTTCTGTAGCCGCTTGCGGCGTTCGTCTTAGCTTTATAAGTTTGCGACTGTGGCGAATGCGACGGCGCTGTTGTAGATGATTTGAGTAACTTGCGACCAGAGTGTTAGGTTGTCTTTGTACTCGGTATCAAGTGGCACAATGATGGTGTCGCCTGGTTGTAGGCTTGACTCACTGCTAAACCAGATTGAGCGGGTTGGAAGCATTACTGAGCCGTCTGCCTTGATAACATAGGTTCTGTCATCATCAGCACGCTCTCTAGCGCCACCTGACATTGCAAGATATTGGTCGATGGTTTGGCCATCTTTAAATCTATGCGTCGCTGCGTGCTGTACTTCGCCCATAACGGCAATGGTTTGCTTGGTTGAAGGTACGTAAAGTACGTCCATATCTTCTAACTGCAAATCCGCTTGCTTAATACCGACTGAGATTGCTGATACGTCAACCACTAAACGACCAACAGCTTGGATTGTTTCCAAGTCAGTTAGCATCATTTGTGCGTCGCTGTAGTTAATCACGTTACCGTCTTTTGATACGCCACGAGTAGCAACATCACGCAGGAGTTGTTCTGCGAGTTTTCTAACTTCTAACTGCTCTTGCTGGCGCACTGACTCACGTACAAATACTGACGATGGTAAGTAGGCATATTCAGTAAAGCCACCTGCTCGCTTTAACACGTCAGCTAATGTCTCACCGCGGCGGATATTATAGGTACCCGGGAATTTAACTTCACCGCGAATTTCAACAGACTTGTTTTCTTGCCAATCAGGGGTTGTCATTACAGTTAAAATATCACGCCCTTTTAAGGCGATATTTTGAGCGGCGTCGCCTTGAAGTGCAGCTTCAAGTTCAACATTGGTGTGTTTAATCGCAGAGCCATCCGCGGTGGTGTAAGTACTTGTTAACTCGGCGCGCGGCGTATAGGCACCTTCTTCTAGGCCGCCGGCAGCTGTGACTAAGTCTTTGATACGAGCATTAACCGCTAATGGATAGACACCAGGGTTATTAACGCGGCCATTAATTGCGACTGCGTTTACGCCAGCGCCAGCTCGGCCTTGGCTATTTAGCTTCATGATGATTGGGTAAAGCAACTCGCCGCGGTTCATCTCACCACTTAACTTGATTAAGTCGCTATCTTCAAACAGGTTAACCAACATCTTGTTGACTTCACCTTTAACCGCTTTAGCGGTTGGATCTTCTGCTTCGCCCTGACTGTTAATGGCAACGCCACCAAGCTCTTTAATATCTGAGAACTTCTTTTGGCTAAGTTGTGAAAAACCCGCTTCGAATAGGTCGTTACCTAGTAGTGAGGTGCCAGATAATGATTGAACCTTTTGTACACGCTCTTTTACTAGTTTGTTTAACTCATAACGGTTTTGGGTTAAGTCGCTAAAGTTAAAGAAAATCACTTTATCACGCGCTTGCAGCGTTAAGTCTTGCGAAAGCACTTTGCCATTAATGGCTTGTACTGGTGAGAATTGATAAACCTGAATATCACCTTGCTTATTGATTTCTCGAACGATAATCGCATATTCAAGATCGGCAGATACTGAGAGGTCACCCCAGATAGATGGCACTAAGTCACTGACTTTTTGACCTTGATACCACTGGTATTTGCCCGGTCTAACAACCGCGCCTACTACCGTAATGGCATCTTCGTATTGAGTCGTTGCACTTTTTACACGGATAACATCGCCAGCTAGGGCTTTAGTTGCTTTACCTTTAGTTGATGTTAAATCGACATTCAAAATTGATTTAAGGCTGTTGTCATTAAAGCGCTCAACGCTGCTGCGCCTAGGATAAGCACCAGGCTTTATGCCCGCTGCCATATCAATGACTTGTCCCATTGTTTCGTGCTTTTTAAGCTCGTAAATAGCAGGACGACGTACTTCACCAGTTACACTGACTAAGCCGCCTACTGCAGGAATGAATACCACATCGCCAGAGCGTAAGTTAATGTCACCCGATGCATCGCCGCGAAGCAGTAGATCGTATAGGTCCATACTGCCGACTAACTTGCCGTTACGCTTAACTTGGATATTACGTAGAGAGCCAATCTCGTTGATACCGCCAGCTACAAATAAAGCTTGGGTAATCGTCGATAAGCTAGAAACCGTATAAGAGCCAGGCTTGTATGCGTCACCCGCGACAAAGATGCGGATTGAACGTAGCTCGCCCATGGTGATATTTGACTGAATGCCAATCATTTGCTGATTGATGCGCTGCGACAAGGTTTCGCGCAGTTCACTAAAGGTTAACCCCGCAACAGAGATAGGGCCAAGCTCTGGAAACTGAATAACCCCTTCACGATTGATAACAAGGTCGTACTCTTTATTGTCTTTACCAAAAAGCTGCACTTTGATGTTGTCACCAGGGCCAACTAAATATTCGCTCGGTACTGGCACATCTGATACTGGTGCAAATGTTGTTGGCTCACCGGCAAACAAGTCATAACCAAAGCGTTTTAGCTCTTTTTTAGCGGCGTCTTCTTCGAACTTTAACTCTTCATCCGATTTATCATTTAACGGCTTGCCAAAAGCATCAACTGGGTTACCAAACTGATCGACTTGAATTAAATCGCCATTTACGTCGTACTGGGCACGAGGATTAACTAAGTTTGGATTTTCAAGTTGCGGTTGTGAGCTACTGCTACCCCCTAGCATTGAAGGGTCGATACCATACTGCTGTGCTAAGCGTTGCTGCTCAGATGCTGGAAGATTTTTAAATTGCTCCATCATTTGTGGAGAAGGCGTGATAGCACTTGCCTGCCCTGACAGTAATATCAGCGCTGACATACCAGCAATGATGAGTTTTTTAGTCTTGTTAAGCACCAGTAATCTCCGAGAGAGGTTAAAAATCTAATACGATAAGAGCTGAGACGAACGGCCTACGGCCTTACGGCACGTGACTATTTGTATCAATTGAATGTCACTACAGAACGCTTCGCTTACGGTAAAAGCAAAGCTAAAAAAACGGTTTAGAGCTGAGATGGTAAAAGCAAAGACGATCCTAGGTTCTAGGTTCTAGGTTCTAGGAAAATCAAAAAATTAAAGCTAAAGCGAACAGACTGAGTCACTTCTAGATTCAGCAAGTTATGTCTTGTAGGTTGGGCTTTAGCCCATCAAATACTTATACCATCTATAGAAGCGACGGCATAAATGCCGACCTACTTTTAAAGAAGGTTCTAGGTTTGAAATAAAGGTCCTAGGTTTACAAACAGTTCCTAGGTTCTAGGAACTAGGGAAATCAAAAAACAGTAAGGCTTAGACGAACGGCCTATGGCCTTACGGTAAAAGCAAAGACGATCCTAGGTTCTAGGTCCTAGAAAATCACTAGAACAACAGCTGTCTGGCTTTTGGCTTTGGCCTTTCTTAGCAGCGCAGCGTCCTAGCAGTGAGCTTGCGAACGCCCTAGAACCTATAAGTGAGCTTGCGAACGCCCTAGAGCCTAGAACCTAGCCGTGAGCTTGCGAACGCCCTAGCACCTAGGACCTTCTCAGTTTTCAGACACGCTACCGCCCATGGATTACGGCTTCCAACGTGCCCATCCGCTTGGCGGACTTGTCTAATTTTGTGTCTTTCAAATTAACTTAAGATAGGTTCAGCTGATGCACTTATCTTAAATTAACTCTCTGTTTTGCTATTCCCTGCTACTATTACTAAGCACTATTTACAAGCACTGCTTGCTAAGCCGTTGGCTAGCTTTACAGCCTACGCGGCTATTACTTAGTTACTTAGTGCGACTACTTAAGCACTATTTATAAGTACAACTACTAGGCGCTGGCTGGTTTAACGGGCTATCTAACGGTCTTCTCACTGCTGCACTGACCATAGGTTGTACATTGTATGACTCGACGGATTGATGCCCTGCCCTATATAACGAGTAAAGAGCACTGCCACTCATTACTTACACACTGTTACGCCAGCATTTGCTTCACTCGGTAACACATCAAGCTAAACCAAGCTATCTAAGCCAAGCTAGCGCTCTACGTATATCCCTGCTCATTTTGCCGGTATCACTCTGTCGCAAAATTTTTGAGAAGCGCAGAATTATACACTAGCCGGATCATTTGAGCAGTAACTCTAAGCCTAACCATGCATTGGTTGCCGATTCTTTATGCAACTGTAAATTTTATTCGGTTTGCGCAAACAACTTGCGCCGTATCAGCCTAGTGAGATAAATCTATTGATTATCGACTCACTGCGGGCTTTATATGCACTGCCTTTGCTTTATATACACGGCCTTGGCGTTATTAACACTGTCTACTAGACTATCTCGGGATAACTTTTTCGCGACAACTACGGCTGTTAAAGCAAGCATTAAAACGCGTATTATTGGTAATAATCTGTATCACTATATAAGACGACACTTTGAGTACTATGGCGAATATCTCACAAAAATAATCTTAAATTTCGCACTTTCAATTTATTAAGCTCAGAGAAACCAATAGCTGCATTTATTTAACGGGTTTAATCGATTTTCTTGTTACTGCAACCCGTTGCTGCTTACCCATTAAGTCAAATAATACAAAACAACGCTTTTCACCATTAACCTCATCGAAGATCCCTTCAAGTTCTACGAATGGCCCTTCGGTAAAGCACACTCTATCCCCCTGCACCATCTCAGGCGCTGGCAAGGTCTCTGGTTCTTGAGGTGAAATATCAGAAATTAACTTGTGCTCACGCATTTTAATGGCATGAATAACCCTGTCATCAATAGGTGTCATTAGTTCTTTGCAGCCAACGATTCTAATGACACCGCGTGTATTGTGGATTTTAGCCACGCTGGTGATTTCAGGATCGAAGTGAATAAATAGATAACTAGGGAACAGCGATACTCGCTTAACGGTTACTTGTCCTTTAAGTAACTGTTGCTCGGGGTAGGTCGGCAGATAAGTTTCAATTTGCTGAAGAGCCAAATTTTGCTGCGCTCGGGCTTCGCCTCGAGATTTGCAATATAATAGATACCAAGCCTTCATTCTCTCTCTCATCTGTAATTCAACAACTGCTTTTACAATTGGTGACGTCCCATTCACCGCACCGATACTAACAAATTTGCTGCCTGCATTGGAAGATGCACCTCATCAAAGCGCAGGTTTAATCTCACTTTTAAACACTAATCTTAACCTGCCGCTAGCAAGTGGTCATTTAGTCGCCAGTTACGCTTTCAAAATTGACTTTTGCAGCGCATAAAGGGTATACAAGGTGGGCTTTATCGCATTTGACGCTGTTTTAAGCGCCAAATGATAAAAATTAGAATACAAGCCCACAATAAAACAGCTCATTGCACTACAAGTTCACTTAAGATTTAACATTTTTAACTGAGTCTGTGCATTGAAAGCTGTAATAATTTATGTAAATCAAATTTCTGTAGTGATAATTGAGCTACAGGCAATCACAAGCGAAGGTGGAAGAATACATGAGCGTAGCAAAACCCCAGGGGACGATGCTCGGGCATCCAACAGGACTGTTCCTGTTGTTTACAACTGAATTATGGGAACGTTTTAGTTATTACGCAATGCGTGCGATCTTGGTGCTTTATCTAGTAGATAAAGTACAATCAGAAGGCGGACATGGCCTTGGTTGGACACAAGGCGATGCTATTTCGCTTTATGGTACATTTACAGGTCTTGTTTATTTGACCCCACTAATCGGTGGTTGGTTAGCCGATAATTACCTGGGTCAACGTAGATCTATCATGATTGGTGGTGCCTTAATGGCCGCGGGTCAATTTATCTTGGCGCTGCCACACAACTGGATCCCTGGTTCAGAAACCATGGCCTTTTATGTTGGTCTTGGCACGTTAATCTTGGGTAACGGTCTGTTTAAGCCGAACATTTCAACTATGGTTGGCGACCTATATGAAGAGGGCGATCATCGCCGTGACGGTGCATTCACCATCTTCTACATGGGTATCAACGTAGGTGCATTCCTTTCGGGTATTATCGTCGGCTCGGTTGTTGCCGCTTACGATGGTAACTTCCAGATGGGCTTCTTGTGTGCCGGTGTTGGTATGGTGTTGTCACTGATCATTCAATTCGTATTTGCACAAAGGTTACTCGGTGACATTGGCCGTAAGCCAGCTGCTAAGCTTGAGAAAGAAAGAGCAGAAGCTGCGGGTGATACGCGTAAAGAGCCACTGACTAAGATTGAGCGTGATCGCATTAAAGTGATCATGGTTATGGGTTTATTCACTATCATCTTCTGGGCGGGTTTTGAGCAAGCCGGCGGTTTGATGAACCTGTTCACAAATGACTTTACCGATCGCATGATTGGCGGCTGGGAAGTTCCAACGACTTGGTTCCAATCACTTAACGCCATGTTCATTGTTATTTTTGCGCCAGTAATTGCTTCAATCTGGATCCGCTTAGGTAAGAACGAACCAAACTCACCGGTTAAATTTGCATTAGGTCTGGTACTGCTTGGTATTGGTTTCCTATTCATGATTGGTGCTGTATTAGAGATGGGCGGTGACGCTAACGCTAAGTCAAGCATGTGGTGGTTAGTGGGTGCATACTTCTTCCATACTATGGGTGAGTTATGTTTATCTCCTATTGGTCTATCTATGGTAACTAAACTTGCTCCACTGCGTATCGCATCGCTAATGATGGGCGCATGGTTCCTTTTCATTGCTATCGCTAACAAGGTTGGCGGCGTGGTAGGTTCATTTATTGGACATGCTGGCGAAAGAGAAGAGCAGTTAGCAAATGCTATGGCTATCTTTGCTGGTATCGCAATTACCTCTGCTATTTCAGGCATTATCCTGTACTTCATGGCTGATAAGCTAGTTGACTGGATGCACGGCGCTGAAGGTGGCCCGCATACTGAAGAAGAAGCACTCGAAGAAGAGATTGCTGTTACAGCAGAGCATGAAGCGATTAGAAGGTAAGACATCCGGTTTAGGCTAAGACGGTTAGCGCTTAGACGGAAAATCCGAATGAGCAAAGACGGTCTCAGCTGAGACTAAAGCCGGCAAAGCTTGAAACATAAAATGCCAGAAGATTACTCTTCTGGCATTTTTGTTTTTAAGATTTAAACCTGGTTTAAGCAGAGGCGAGGAAGGCCAGACAAGCTACAAACACGGCCTGTAATGTACTTTTGGCTTTTCACCTCAGAGAAATGTGCTTCACGCTACAATCAAAAGCCAAAAGCTATTCACCACGGAGGGCACGGAGCGCTTCGCGACACGAAGAAAAGCAACCGCAAGATCAAAAACAGCAAGTCAATCAACAGATATTTTGCTCTTTTGCACTTCTCCGTGTCCTCCGTGAAAGCGCAGCGCTTCGTGGTGAGAATGCTCGTCATGCTGTAATCAAAAATTAAAGCTATGCACCACAGAGAAATGTGCTTCACGCTACAATCAAAAGCCAAAAGCTATTCACCACGGAGGGCACGGAGCGCTACGCGACACGAAGAAAAGCAACATCAACATCAATCAAAAGCCAAAGCTATTCACCACGGCAAATATGGCGAAGCCATGTGCTAATAAGCGAGAGCTAGGGATAGCGAACTGGCCGTTAAACACGGATGTTATTGGGACTCGGAGCGCTACGCGACACGAAGAAAAGCAACATCAACATCAATCAAAAGCCAAAGCTATTCACCACGGCGAATATGGCGAAGCCATGTGCTAATAAGCGAGAGCTAGGGATAGCGAACTGGCCGTTAAACTCGGATGTTATTGGGGCACGGAGCGCTACGCGACACGAAGAAAAGCAACATCAGACCAACTAAAAATAGCACTAATCTTTTGCTCTACGCCCTTCTCCGTGTCCTCCGTGAAAGCGAAGCGCTTCGTGGTGAGTTAGCCGTAGTCTTTAAAAGCTTTTGCGCACAGGCTTTCAAATTTCGTCTAACCTTATCTTAAGCATGGAGGCTGAAGTTAGGAGCAAATTAATGCAATTTAGTGAGTTATCACATCAAGTAATAGGTTGTGCTATTGAAGTTCATAAACAACTGGGACCGGGTTTGCTAGAGTCAGCTTATGAGCAATGCCTGGCACATGAACTAACTTCGAATAGGATACCTTTCAAAATTCAACATCCAATACCTGTCGAATACAAAGGGATTAAATTAGATTGTGGTTACCGAATAGACTTACTAATCGATAACACTATTATTCTAGAGTTGAAGAGTATTAATAGGATAAAATCAATTCACGAGGCTCAATTGTTGACTTACATGAAACTTGCTCAAATCAACGTTGGCCTTTTAATCAATTTCAATGTCCTAACCCTAAAGAATGGGGTTAAACGATTTATAGTATAACTCGTTACGCAAGTGCCACACTCTTAAGAAAAACCAATTCATCACATAGAAATACGCTTCATGTGTAATCAATAATTAAAGCTATACACCACACGGAAATGTGCTTCACCCTGCAATCAAAAGCCAAAAGCTATTCACCACGGAGGGCACGGAGCGCTACGCGACACGAAGAAAATCAACATCAAGACTAACTAAGAATAGCGCTAATATTTTGCTCTTTTGCACTTCTCCGTGCCCTCCGTGAAAGCGCAGCGCTTCGTGGTGAGAACGCTCTTCATGCTGTAATCAAAAATTAAAGCTATGCACCACAGAGAAATGTGCTTCACGCTGCAATCAAAAGCCAAAAGCTATTCACCACGGCGAATATGGCGAAGCCATGTGCTAATAAGCGAGAGCTAGGGATAGCGAACTGGCCGTTAAACACGGATGTTATTGGGACTCGAAGCGCTACGCGACACGAAGAAAAGCAACCGCAAGATCAAAAACAGCAAGTCAATCAACAGATATTTTGCTCTTTTGCACTTCTCCGTGCCCTCCGTGAAAGCGCAGCGCTTCGTGGTGAGAACGCTCTTCATGCTGTAATCAAAAATTAAAGCTATGCACCACAGAGAAATGTGCTTAGCTCTGTAATCAAAAGCCAAAGCTATTCACCACAGAGAAATGTGCTTCACGCTGCAATCAAAAGCCAAAGCTATTCACCACGGAGGGCACGGAGCGCTTCGCGACACGAAGAAAAGCAACATCAACATCAATCAAAAGCCAAAGCTATTCACCACGGCGAATATGGCGAAGCCATGTGCTAATAAGCGAGAGCTAGGGATAGCGAACTGGCCGTTAAACACGGATGTTATTGGGACTCGGAGCGCTACGCTACACGAAGAAAAGCAACCGCAAGATCAAAAGCAGCAAGTCAATCAACAGATATTTTGCTCTACGCCCTTCTCCGTGCCCTCCGTGAAAGCGAAGCGCTTCGTGGTAAAAAAGCCTTTAAATCACTAGTTAAAAACCAAAACCATTCACACAAAGGACACTGTAATCCGTTTTACGTTTCAGCTTTAAGATTGTATAGAATCTAGCAGGAGCAAAGCGACGCTCTAGCCAGCCGTAGGCTGTACTAGCAGGCCAAAGGCCGATCTTCTTAGCTTAAAACCGTCAGCGCAGCGTTCCGTAAGTGAGCCAGCGAACGTTCCGTAGGCTGTAAACCGTTCCGCTTGCGCTCTTTTTGGCGATAGCCCTATTGTAATGACAATTGAATATATCCGCCGGGCTGGGTGTTGGGATCGTGAATTAAGCCGTGAAATTGGTTATCTAATAACTGCTGTTTATGTTCATTGACTGAGGTCGATATACATAACTTTTCACCAAAGAGTAAGGTTCTAAACTGTACACTCGGTTTATTCCAATTTGTCACGCCGAGCTGTAACGTATCTGCCAGGGCTATGCGGGATAATCCCTCACTGTTTTTCAGATAGCACCTAAACTCACTTCCTGCGGTTGCAATCGCTACGCGATAATTTACTCTTTCGATTACGACATACGCCATATCAACCACAATATCTAGCCCCGACTTAGCCATACGGTCATTAAGATACACCAGCATATTAAAAGGCTCGATAATGACGTTAGAGGTGCGATTTCGGTAAAGTTTAAGCTTATGGTTAACAAAACTCTTCAACAGCACTGAAGCAAATGCAGCTCGATTATCATGTGGGTAAAAATGCGCCATATACATCATCACGTGTTTGTCGTCTATCATGACAGTATCGATAAAGTGGGCACTCACCTCATCTGTATTAAACAAGCTATAGTCAATGACAACGCCGCTATATTCGACGCGGCTAGGTGGGAAAAGTTGTTGCTGTACGCTTTTTGCGGCTTCACTGCTTTGTTCTAATAACGCTAAACTCTCACTAAGCTCTAGATAGGACAAAGACTCTTGCTCATCAAAGTTCAATGAGTCTTCAAATGAACTGTTCAAGCATTCGCGTATAGCGTTTTCAATTAGGTATAAATCTGAGACAGGTTTGACAAGGTAATCACTTGCACCATGCCTTAATGCATCAATCACATCAGACATAGCTTGATTACCAGAAATAATAATAGATGGGGTACCAGGTCTATGTTGATTCATCGCCTTGAGCATATCTAAACCGCCAAGTTTAGGCATACTTAAATCTGCAATGACAATATCAAATTTCTGCGCTTTGAAGCAGCTTAGGCCTTGCTCGCCATTCTCTGCTTCTATCACCTTTGCACCGCGACTATCTAGGTAGGACGTGACTAATTTGCGAAAAACAGGATCATCTTCCACAAAAAGTATTGTTAACTCTGTTAGCGCCATAACCAACCCTTAAATAACAACAGCGAAAAAACACCTCCTTGTATTTTTTCGCACTTTAAGCGGCGCTATTATTTTTATATGCCCACTTATCGAATGCTATTCTAATTCCTGCATATACTCATCAAGCAACTCGTCATCATCGTCACTTTGAGGAATGTCACCGTCATATACTTTGTAATCCATGTGTTGAAAATACGCATCTTTCACAAAGGTATATGGGTCAAGAGCATTATCAACTAATCGTTCCTGATCGATTGCAGATGCTCGACTATGCAAGTTTTTAAGACCCCATTTTAACACTGACTGCCAAAACGTCAGCTCTGATAGAGGGAAGTATAGATCATCTACCCAGTCTGATGCGAGCTCCCTTGTAACATACGGGCCGAAAAAGGGAGCCATAAAATAGGGGCCGTTTGGAACGCCGTAATAACCGAGTACCTCATTAAAGGAATCTTGTTTTCGCGTCATGCCCATCATTTCAGCGACATCAATAACACCTAACAAACCTAGTGTCGTATTAACCGTAAATCGGCCACCCGCATTGGCTGCCCAAACCCACTTACCTTGTAGTGTGTTGTTAACCAAGCTGGACGGTTCTTCCAGGTTAAGCACAAAATTGTTTATACCACTCTTAACCGGATAGGGGATGTAATCGTTATAACCGTGAGCAACGGGGCGGTAAAAATACCTATCCATAAACAGATAGTTAAAGTCCCACATCGCTCGGTTAAAACCTTCTATTGGATCACGAGGGTCGTTATAGGTGACTGTAACCTGCTGTTCACTATCCATAGTCGTATCTTCTGCAGCTTCAATTGAAGGCATTGCACAAACCGCAAGAGAAAACACAATCCATTTAAACTTCATAATTGTCTCTTTAAAAAAGAATTTGTTGGAGTCGTCTCGCTGTCTTAATCCATTACCGCTGTCAGACTCAATTCCATTCACTAAAAATGTACACTTGGCTTTAGGTAAATCTAAATAACTCTTTTAAATCAATAAAATACAGCATGAGCAATATAATGTTAATCATTGGCTATAGCATCAACCAAGATTCTAGCTAAAGTCATACGGGCTTCGAGCCGATATAGTTCACAAGAGCTACAAGCCAACTAAAACTAACAAAATAGTTAATAATATTTATTAATACGCTAGAGATGGCTAAGCATACTGAGTAAGACCATAAGGTCAAACATAAATTTGTGAATAAACATATCTAACTAGTCGTATGAACCATTTTAAAACTGAAAAGAGCTTACTTTGGATACTCTGACCAATATCACCACTAGTTCCAGTAACTTAGGTTCCAGTAACGGGACCAGTAATTTACATAAAGGAACATGCTCTAGCCTGGATCCTAACCTGACTCCTAGCCAGGGAAGGGTTAGCTCGCTGGTGCCTGTTGCATTACACATCACTAAATCTGAATTGAGCGTTTATCTTTCAGGGCAACAATACAGGTTAAAAACACAGCAGCCACTGCCCATTCAGCAACTCACTCATGCTCATAGCTTTCTCTTAAATATAGTGCAAATTAATGGCGCCACAAACCAAAGCACGCTACTCGCTATCGGTAAGGCGCTCAGCCTTGCTTTACCTCAAGCTTTATTAACCGTGCTAAGTCCGAACAAAGACCAAGAGAAAAAACTACAGCAACTGGCGAAACGTAAAGACGGTTATCCGCTGCCAACAGGGCAAGTTAACGGTAATAATCTGGTTTTTAACCAAGGTCCGTGTATAAAGTTAGATATGCTCCATAGCGTACAACAAGGTGAATACTGCTGCGTAATAAAAAGTAAGGCAAACCAACTGTGTCTTGAATTATCACCTATTCAATTTAGAGCTGAAATCAACTTGATTAGCCCACTGCAAGCGAAGCCAATCGACGCTAAAGATGGCGCTTTACAGCCGCTAACTAATCAAGGAAGCCATCAAGAAAGTCATCAAGAAAGCAAAAAAACTGACGTTAACTTTTTGTATCGGAACCTTTTTAACATTCTGGAAAATATTGACACAGCTCCACCACTGTCCGATAAGGGGCTATTGAGTAACAAGGACCATAAAACAGACACCAGCATTAGCTCTGTAATACCAGCAAACCGGTTAGCTGGAGCGCTAGAAAAAGCGGGCGGCTTGCCTAAAAGCGCCCCCTCGCTGACTAACACAACGCAGAGCTTAGCGTCCGTACTTTTAACGTTATTGCCAAAACTGGCCCCTGAGACGTTAATTGAATTAAGCCAACCACAGCGTCTCAAACAATTAATAATGACCACAATTAGCCACACGCTGTCGCCGAATGAGTGGTTAAACACGCCAGTTAAGTCTCATACCGATACCATAAGCTTATTATTTCAACTGTTATTAGGGCGAGCATCATCTTCGCAGCTCAGTCCAGCGTTAGCGCACAAAATATCAATGCTACAAGAACACCTGGCGCTTCCAGAGCCCATATTAACCTTACTCCAGTCCACTGCGGCTCACCGTTCAATATCCGCGCTATTAAGTAATCTCAGCCTTTACCAACAAGCTTCAAGTCAAAATGAGCATGCTATTAACTACTTTTTTGCCCTCCCCTATTCCATCAATCACTACCAAGAACAGCTAGAGGGCCATATACACCAAGAAAAGCGCCCCAATGCAAAGGATCATGTTTGGCGCTTACGATTAAAGTTTAATTTAGCAACTGGCCCGCTTCTCATTAGTGCTCAAACCCTTGAACACAATAATCAATATTCTAATTCGCCATTGAAGCTTACATTTACGTCTAGCAATGAAACGCTTATTAATAAAGTTAATCTGCTTGCTGCATCACTAACCCAAAAGTTAGAGGGCATTGGTTTTAGCCAAGTCTCGCTCAGCGCCAAAAAAGAAGATGTTCCAGCAACTATTCTGCCTGGGGAACATTACTTGGTAAAAGTGGATGTATGACAACAATTAACAGGCGTTCTATTGTTAGCGGTAGCCAGTTTCTAGTTTTCTGAAACTCAAGCTAACACAGTAACAAATGATCATTTTCGCCGCCTGAATCACTGAGAGTAAAACGATGACAGAACCAAAAAGAACAAACAAAGCGGTAGCACTCAAGTATCAGTCAGGTACGGCGCCAAAAGTATTAGCCAAGGGTGAGGATGACCTTGCACAGGAAATTGTCGCCTTAGCGCAGCAAGCGGGGATCCATATACATCAAGATGAGTATTTATGTGACTTTTTACAACGCTTAGAGGTAGGAGACGAGATCCCCAAGGAACTCTATCTACTTATCGCTGAACTCATCGCTTTTGTATATGTGCTAGACGGCAAGTTTCCAGAAAAATGGAACAACATGCATCAGAAGATAATGGAAGAGGTTTAAAGAAGGTCCTAGGTCCGAGGAAAGGCAAAGAAAGGTCCTAGGTGAAAGCTAAGATGGAAAGCAAAGAAGGACGAAAAAAACAGAGATGAACGGCCTGCGGCCTTACGGCACATGACTGTTTGTATCAATTTGATGTCACTATGGAACGCTTCGCTTACGGAAAACCGTGAAAAGCAGGTTCAAGCTGAGACAGGAAAGAAGGTAAAGATTGATGTATTGACACCAAAGGTTTTTCTCATCTCAATCTTTTAGCGTGAGGGTGTGATAGATTCAGTGTAACTGACTTGTTGCTTTTATTCTTGCTGTTGCTTTTCTCCGTGTAGCGCAGCGCTCTGTGTCCTCTGTGGTGAATAGCTTTGGCTTTTTGGTTACAGCGTTTAAGAGCTTTTTTACCACGGAGCGC
>NZ_JBRILQ010000050.1:0-31855 GCF_052977045.1 Shewanella sp. 125m-7 | reverse complement strand
ATGGATGTGGCATCGGCCAAGTCCAACAAGCGATTTGTGCCTTGCAGACAGCGCAACGCACAAATACTAAGACGTTATATAGCAAAGGATATGGTGTTCAATTTTGACAGTGAAGTTAATTACACTCCCTATAATCGTTTTAAAAAATGACTTAGCTAAAAAAAATACTGATTCATTGTTCATTGCTAAACTGTGTTTATCTGTTTTAATCTTAATTAATATTCAATGCCTTAATTATTTTATAGGGTTCCCTAACTTAAACATTGAGCCAACTTCTTTCCGCTTTGTTCTCTATTTCTTAGCTGTTTTCTTTATGGTTTACTTATTAGGTTTGTTGGCTCCAATAAGTTTAATAAACTCAAATGAGTTAGCCTTACTTAATTCAAACACTTTAGCCAAAGCAAGGTTTGTTACCTATCTATACGTGTCAGTATCTTTGCTTGTACCTTTTGGGATTTAGGTGTTAAATTGCTATATAACAAGCAGTTAAAGCGGGACTAAAAACAGTTTGCTCGGTTTCGCTTCGCTACACATTTTAGCAAACAAATTTTTAGCCCCTTAACGTGGGCGTTGAACTAAGCCGCTGCGCGGAGCCTAAATAAGCTTCAATTGAGTGTCTAACCGACTTTGAATCAGTTAGACTTAAAGATATGTGAAGGAACACAAGTATGAGAAAGGAATTTGAATGAAAAGCTTACAATCCACCCGATATCAGTTGTCGACCTGCTCTACAGCCCAGTCCCAGCATCAAAAAAAGCAAATCCCTATTGCATGAAGTGTACCAACTAATCTGGATGTGGCATCGGCCAAGTCCAACAAGCGATTTGTGCCTTGCAGACAGCGCAACGTACAAATACTAAGACGTTATAAAACAAGAGGGCAACATGGAAAAATCTGAATATGGTAAGTGGATTCATACTGCTTTTACTGGCGCAAGTTTTGCTTACTTTCTTGCAGTAATTGATAAGGTTGACCTGATTGTTTCTAGCTACTCGTTAGCCTTTTCGACGTTGTCATTTGCCTTAGCATTAGTTTTAAACGCTATTTTTGCAATGGTTTACTATGGTTTCGACGGAGAACAAGATGTTACTGAAAAACTCTCTAAGTATTGGTTGTTACGACGTTTCAATAGTTTGTCTCAGTGGTCGTTTATCTTTGCAGTGATTGGGTTGGTATATTTTGTTATTGAGCCTGTGGTGAGAATTGCTTTATAACGAATAAGGATAGGCCGCGCGTAGCCGCGTCCTTACCCCGAGTGTTGAACAAGCCCGGGTTTGTAGGAAGTGATACCTTTATATAGTAAATAGCGGCGTTAGAGCTCTCGCTGGTTTAGGTCGGGGAGCTTAATTTACACTTTTGGCTAGCCATAGCTATCCCTTAGCACTGACAGCCAATAAGTAAGCCTATAGTTTCAAAAGCTTAATTACCTCCTGCGTTTCACTTCTAGAGATCTAAAATTTCAAAATTCTGCAATCTTACCGCTTAAACAGTGGCGTTAGATTGCTAAGTGCTCTGGCTATGAAAGCTTGTCAGTCGCACCAGCTTTTTTCCATGTACGCCCATAAATGTCATCGGCTGCTGGCAGCAAGGACAAGGTCGTATTGCCGCAATGCGTTTTACCTCTTCGACGAGGGGAAATACCGCCCCTGCGACAACGATCATCAACTGTATTTGTTGCCTCAGTTTGCAGAAGTTCCCGCTAAGTAATCCATAATCTCGCACTCGGCGTAACCCTTTGGGCAAAACATGCTGAAGCACTAACCATAGGAACTCTATCGCGGGTAAGGTACGCACTTTATTGGTCTGAGTTTGGCTGTCTAGATACTCGAAGCTGACGTGCCCATCGATATTACTGATGATATTTTTATCAGGCAATACACCGCGATAGAGGTATCTTGATAAGTACTTCAGTGCAGGTAAGCCTTTGCCAACATGCTGACAATCTACCACCCACTTCTTTGGGGTAGCTGCTGGCAGTGTGATATCTAGCTTATTTGTCAGGTATTCCAGCAACCTTGCTCGCCACACTGTGGCGAGATTAAAGGCGTTGAACAGATATTTACCTCTGCTTTTTTGCCACTGCTTTTTGTCTTTGTTGAAGCTTCCAGCGGGAATGATGAAGTGAAGATGCGGATGGTAGTCTCGGCGTCTGCTGTGGGTATGCAGTACTCCCGTGAAACCTATCTCTCCGCCAAGTGATTTTGAGTTGTGTGCAAAGTCTTTAAGTACCCTGGCCGCTACTGAAAACATAGCTTGATAGAGCAACTCAGGTTGATGTTTTGCAATGACTCGAAGCTCAAAAGGTAAAGTGAACGTCACCATGTAATACTCAACGGGCAGTAGCTTAGCTTGCTGTTTAGCCAGCCAATCTGCTGTGGTGTTGTGCTGGCATTGAGGGCAGCTCCGGTGACCACATGAGAGTGGATAATCAGTGGTATGAGTACAACTCTGACATGCCCAATGACTCGTGCGTTCGGTATTGGTGCGGCAACTGAGCATCGAATAAATGGCTTGTCGCATCGCGGTTGTTATCTGTTGCTCGTATGCCTGATTAAACGCATCAAGATGAGCATGTAAAATATCGACGAACTTCATACGCCACACTCCCATTTCAGCGCTAAACCATCCGTCAGCAGGTTAATTGCTTCGACCGTGTTCTTGCGAGTGATCTGGGTAAGTCGTGTATAGCGTGCAGTGGTATTAAGGCTGTTATGACCGAGCAGACTTTGAACAGAGCGCAGATCTAATCCTTGTTCTAGCAAGTGAGTGGCATAGCTGTGGCGTAGATTATGCGGGCTGATAGATTTATGAATATTGCACTCAGCAATCACTTTTTTTAGTGCTTTCTGGATGCCGCCTTTGTCCATTAATGAGTCAGGCTTACTATCTTTACCCGGGAATAGATAACGCGGATGGCGATGGGTTTGCCAGTAATACCGCAGTGCTAGCAAAGTACGTTTAGGCAACGGCACCAGTCTATCTTTACCCCCTTTAGCATTACGGATATGCACCTGCATTAACTGTGAATCGATATCCCCAACTTGCAAAGATATGCCCTCACCAAGGCGGAGTCCCATACCGTACAAGGTTAGAAAAAAGACCTGGTATCGCAACTGACGGGTGAGGCTGATAACGATGGCGACTTCACAAGGCGTAAGAATATCGGGCAAGCGTTTGACCTGTGGCGGCTTGACGATGTTGAGCCACTGCCAATGTTGGTTGAGCACATGGCGATAGAAAAACTGCAGACCGTTACGGTCGAGCTTAACCGTACTCCATGAGTGTGATGCAATCAGTTGAGCAAAGTAGCGCTTCAAATCGTCGGTGCTCAGGTTATCAGGGCAACAGTCAAAGTAAGCTGCAATCCGCCGTACCGCTCGGCTATAGGCATCGATAGTTGCAGGTCGCTTGCCTTGTAGTGTTAAGTTGGTAAGATGTTGTTCATAAAGAGAATCAAAGCGTTGCTGTTCAAATGTGTTCATGACAATACTCCTAGGGTTACGACCAAGGCTGGTCGCTACTAGAAAGTATTTAGGATGTGCGGCAGAAGAGGCTTGTTATCTCTTCTGCCGCACAGCGGCTTCGTTCAACAAGCCACTCAAGCGGGACTAAAAACAGTTGGCTAGTCTCACTTCGTTCGCTATTTTAGCCAACTATTTATTAGCCCCTTAGTGGGGCGTTAAGTTTACAGCGTGTGAATGTATATGGTATAAGTATATGATTTACTACAGTTTCCTCGTTAAATTATGGAGAGCTTACTTTGGACGAGAACCCAAGAACACTAGAATCATATTACCCTTGGGCAGAAGAGCATCTGGAGTCTAGGTTTCTAGACCCAGCAGTTGCTAATATGTATCGCGCCAATATGGCATCGATAAAAACTACTGTTGAGAAGCACGAGTTTTTTCAAAAACTCAATGATAAATCCGGGCAATGGTGTGAAGACTATAATCAAAAGACGGATAGTCAGCTTTATACTAGTGACTCTGTACCAACCTTTGTTACAAAACCGTTTGAATCTGCTATTGATAAATCTTTTCGTTTTAATGTTCTGTGGAATGAAAACTTTCCAGAGCAACCAAAAAATGGATGGATCACGACTACTAATTTAGTTGTGAGCTTTAATGATATAATTAGAGGTTGCTTGGTTTGTAAGTACGTTGATGGCCCGAAGTATGTTACAGAGAAGTTGTCTGAATTTGCTTCTTCCTTAAAATTAAAACATAGATCTTACAGCCAAGAACGTGATGATGGGTATTATGCGTATCATTTTTACGTAAAAGTCCCGGTCCATCTGTTTAATATAGATTTCACTTCGTATGAGGCTGAAGTTGAGGTAGAAGTACAAGTTACAACGCAACTTCAAGAAGTACTTCGTAGCATAACTCATAAGTTTTATGAGAAAGAACGTTCGGTAGATACAGAGGATGTTGACAAGTGGAAGTGGAATTTTGAATCAGGTAAATTTAAAGTTGGATATTTAAGTCATACTTTACATTTATTAGAGTCAATTATTCTAGAGTCAAGAAATTCTGTTTTGGGTAAGGAGAAACATGGTGAATAATGATATGGCACTAGAGACAATCTCACTATATAAACTATTTCTTCAAATGCAAGATGGCTTGATTCAAGCTCCAGCTTTTCAAAGAAAGTATTCATGGGAAGAAAATAACATTATAGATCTATTTGTATCCATATCTGAAGGCTTTCCAATTGGTACTATAATCTTAGCCGTTGATAATTCTGATTACCCTTTAAAAGATATAGAAGAGTCATTTTTTCCGAAACCAAATAAAACCGAGAGTAATTTTTACCATCACTATTTAGTTATTGATGGCGTACAAAGGTTATCGACTTTATATAATTGCTTTAATAGCAAAAACGAAAAGTTTAAAGTTTGGTATGACTTGAAGAATAAACAGTTTTCGATGGGGGAGAAGACGAGTGAAACATCTATACTTTTGTCTTCACTATTTAATCCAGAAGAATACTTCAAGGCAATACAGTCTATTGGGGCGGTGAATAGTGAACTCCTACATGAGCTAGATGATTTTTATTACAAGATAAAAGAGTTTTCACTTCCTCTTTACAAGATTAAACATATTGATAATAGAAAACTATCGTCATTATTTAAACGAATTAATGTGAGCGGCATTAGATTAACTAAAGAAGATTTAGAGCTGGCTAAGAAATATTCGAACAAATAAACTGAACAAACAATTTAAGAGTGATTCCCAACGCATGGCATTTTTCATTCCATCGTTGGGTTTTGTGTTTAAGGTGGTATGGTTAGGTTTCGAGATGGCGTTGCTCACACCTTAATTGGGCGTTACCGTATATCAGCTTGCCATACATTCCTTAATGAGAGTCATCATTTTAAGAGCTTTGACTCTAACTGATTTTTGTCCAAAAACGAGTTCGCAACATCTGACTCAATAGATAATGATTCTGATGTCGGTACGACTGTGGGCTTCGGTTTCAAGGATGAAGCCGCAGAGCGGCCAAGGATGGCTTTATAGCGTCCCACAGAAGTTGTGACAGCTGAACTTGTATTAAGGTTCACCTGTGAACAGTTGCCTTTTCTTTGCGACCTCAATGCTCATTCCATAAACTACCTACAACCGAACTAAGCATATTCAGCCAGTGTTCATCTTCCCCTATGTATAACCTTGGTTAGTCACTCACCACTGGCAAGATAATGACTAATCGAATAGGATCTTTTAAACTGGCTGTATCTCAACCCTTTGGTACCTTTAATGAAAACTGCTTTATC
This sequence comes from Shewanella sp. 125m-7, assembly GCF_052977045.1. Taxonomy (NCBI): domain Bacteria; kingdom Pseudomonadati; phylum Pseudomonadota; class Gammaproteobacteria; order Alteromonadales; family Shewanellaceae; genus Shewanella; species Shewanella sp. 125m-7. Next base: position 26,082 of record NZ_JBRILQ010000050.1, on the reverse strand, counting down.
TATCATATTGATCTCGCTCTCACTATTAGCCGCACAGCCTGCTGCGGCGAGTACTGTGCATGCCGTCACATCTATGATGTCGGTCTCTATGAAGGCCAATAGTAATCAGCAGCAGAAATTAAAAGTTCGCAGCAAAGAGCAGGCTGTACAGTTGGCGAAACGCCAGTATCGCGGCAAAGTGCTGAAGGTGCAGTCTAGCCGGGTTAATGGCAATCCAGGTTATAGCGTAAAGCTACTATCGAATGACGGTGTGGTTTTTTATGTCAACGTCGATGCCAAAACAGGCCGTGTTTCTCGCAACTAGCTTTAGGCTATTGCTTGCAACGTTTTATTATCGGGCCGTACAACAAGGAGCCAGACCATGAGATTGTTATTAGTTGAAGATGATTTAGAGCTGCAATCGAATCTTAAGCAGCACCTTATCGAGGCCAATTACACCGTCGATACTGCCGATGACGGCGAGCTAGGGCTATTTCAGGGCCGCGAATATAATTACGATGCAGCGATAATCGATGTAGGCTTACCTAAACTTGATGGTATTGCGCTGATTACTCAGTTAAGAGCACTTGAGATTGGCTTTCCTATTCTTATTTTGACCGCCCGCGATAGCTGGCAAGATAAGGTTGAAGGCTTAGATGCTGGCGCCGATGATTACCTCACTAAACCCTTTCATCCCGAAGAGCTCGTCGCGCGTTTAAAAGCCCTTATTCGCCGCTCTGCAGGTAAAGCCAGCCCTATTATCACCAATGGCCCCTTTAGCCTGAACACCAGTAGCCTTGAGATTATAAAATCAGGCGAGGTGATCACGCTCAGCAGTTCTGAGTACAAGCTGTTTGAATACTTGATGCTACATATTGGCGAAGTAAAATCAAAAACGGTGCTAACAGAGCATATTTACGACCAAGATTTTGACTTGGACTCTAACGTCATTGAGGTGTTTATTCGGCGCTTACGCAAAAAGCTCGACCCTGATAATCAAATAGGCCTTATCGAAACCCTTCGTGGCCAAGGTTATCGTCTTGTGTCACTCGATGACGACGCGAAACAGTAAGCCAATGATTAACCTCAAGCGCTTGCCCACTGTAATGCACTCTTTAAAGGCACGTCTTATCGTCAGCGCCATGCTGCTGAGCTTAGTCTTAATCCCTATCGTGGGCTTAACCCTCAACGACGCCTTTAAATTGCAGGTCAAGAGTGCCTCGGTCAAAGAGCTTAAAGCCTATGTTTATTCCATCTTGGCGGTGACCGAGGTCGACGATCAACAGTTATTTATGCCTGAGGTGTTGTTAGAGAATCAGTTTAATGTGATTCAATCTGGGCTGTACGCCTTAATTACTATTCCCGAAGGCCTACAACAGACGCTCGCATCGACAAGTGACCATAAACAAGACTCTAGCTTCGATGCTAAATTTGTTGGGCCTGAAACCCTAAAGCCGGCAAGCGATCAGATTATCGCCGAGCAACAAGTCACAGCCGGAGCAGAGGTCGCTTGGCGATCTAACTCATTGCTTGGCATCGACCTCACTTCGGCAATCACCACTGCAGTTCATACTGACCCGGCCTTTCCACAACCAGAAAAAGGCCAAGGCCAGTTCAGTGAGATTATGCTTAATGGCGAACCTCATTTGGTTTATGGCTTTAGTGCGAGTTTCGAAACCCAGCAAATTGATAAGCACGGGGATGAGCAGATCACCCGTTTTCCTGTCACGATTTATATCATTAAAGATCAAAGTGACTACCAGCTACAGGTTAATGAGTTTAATCAGCAACTTTGGCGCTGGCTATTGATCTTGATGGTCGCCCTACTTTCAATTCAAATGTTATGGCTATGGTGGACACTAAAGCCCCTCACTCGTTTACAAAATGAATTATCCGCAATTGAAAACGGTAAAGCCGATCACTTAAATGATAACTACCCCACCGAACTCAGTGCCGTTGCCAAGCAGCTCAACACCCTGCTCAATACTGAGCAAAACCAACGTAAACGCTATCGTAATGCCTTAGCGGACTTGGCCCACAGCCTAAAAACACCGCTGGCGGTTATTCAAAGCCAGAAAGATTTAAGTCCACAATCATTCGAGCAGATATCTCATATCAATCGCATAATCGGCCACCAGCTCAAACGAGCGCAATCGGCGGCAGGCTCTGCCTGGCACTTAGGCGTAGAGGTGGCTGAAGTCTCAGATAAACTGGTGCGCAACCTGCCCAAAATATACTGCCAGCCAGCAATCACTATCAATCAATATGTCGACAGAAGCGCCGTCTTTAAAGGCGATTCCAGCGATTTGACTGAAATTCTAGGTAACCTGCTGGATAACGCCTGTAAGGCCGCAACCTGCCAAGTGCTATTAACCGTAAAGTCTGTCGACTCTTGCTTAGTTATCGATATCGAAGATGATGGTAAAGGGATCGACGAGGCGCTGTACTCACAGATATTTGAACGCGGTATTCGCGCCGACTCTTACCAGCAAGGACACGGCATCGGCCTCGCGATTGTTCGCGACTTAGTGGATAGCTATCAAGGGAAAATGCTGGTCAGCCGCTCCACAACGCTTGGCGGCGCTAAGTTTCAGTTAACCTTTAAACTCTAAATAGGCAACTGCCAATAGCTAAAATCCCCAGTCATATTGCTTTATTTAACAGCATTGCTTAGCTTTCAGCTTCTGTTCATCTTGGCTTTTTTATACTGATGCTAACGTATAAGGAGAGCATATGAACAGATTCAAAAAATGGCGCAGGCCATTTGTCATCACACTTGTCATTGCAATGCCTTTGATATTGTCTGCTGCCACAGTCAACGCACAAGATCACGACGCCGAGCGCGCTCAATACAGTGAAAGTCAGTATAGCGAAGGTCAGTTAGCGCAGATGCTTGCACCTATCGCACTGTACCCCGATAGTTTGCTTACTCACATTTTGATTGCCGCGACCTATCCATTAGAGGTGGTGCAAGCCCATCGCTGGCAAGCGTCTCATAACAACTTGAGTACACAAAAGCAGATAGACAAGGCGCAAGATAAAGACTGGGATCCCAGTATTGTTGCGCTTATCGCCTTTCCTAATGTGCTACAAAAGCTCAGTGAAGATCTCAACTGGACCCAGTCTATTGGTGATGCCTTTTTACAAGATGAAGCACTGGTTTTAGACAGTATTCAAACTCTGAGACAAGAGGCTGATAATGCCAACAGTCTTGAGCAGATGGATAATATGCAGGTCACTCGGGTGAACAATCAGATAGTGATCGAGCCGGTGAGAAAAGAGATTGTCTATGTGCCCTACTACGACCCAAGAAGTGTTTATGGGTATTGGCGCTGGTATAACTACCCGCCAGTATATTGGGCGGTTTATCCCGGCTATGTCAGACCTGGCTATGGCCACTTTTACTGGCGCGCGGGAGTACATATTAGTTTTAACTATTACTTCAGCGCATTCCACTGGCACAAGCGTCATGTGGTCGTGGTGCATCACCATAACTCGCATAAATACCGTCATCGCGGCCGTATCGTCACAAGTCATGGTGCAAAACGCTGGGCCCATAAGCCTCAACATAGACGCGGAGTGGCTTATAGCAATAATGCGCTACGCCATAAATATAAGAGTTATCACCCCAGCCGCGCCCAGAGTAAAGCGTTACGCCACAACGAGCGCAAACATGTTAACCATAAAAACAGCCTTGAGCGGATTAAGAGTCATGAGCGGATTAGAGCTCCAGAGCGAGTAAACAGCCTTGAGCGTATTAACAGCCTTGAGCGTATTAACAGCCCTCAGCATAATAAGACTCATGAGCGTGTTAAGAATCAAATGCGAGTAAACAGCCCTGAGCGAGTTAACAGCCTTGAGCGCATAAACAGCCCTGAGCGGGTTAACAGCCTTGAGCGAGTAAAAGGCCATCAGCAGAACACTCATAAACGTGAGCAGCAGATGCGCAGCAAGCAGCCCAGTTCAAAGCCTGATTACAAGCCACAATATGCGGCAACTAAGGCCCAGCAACCAAGAGCAAATAAAAACTACAGCACTAACAATGTTAATAACAATAACAACAGACAGGCCTATAAAAGCCATAGTGCTAAGCCACAACAAGCCCCTAGCAGCCACGCAGCGAGAAGTAATTCGTTAAGAAACGATTCGTTAAGGAGCCAATCACCAAGGAGCAGCAACCAGCACAAACCAAGGAAGGATTAACAATCACATTGCTTGCCACATAAAAAAACGCCGTCAATCGACGGTGTTTTTTATGTCTCATACTCGCTGTTTAGGCCGTTAGGCACAGCTCATTCTCTAACTGCTGTATCCATTGCTGTAGTAGCGCATCAATCTCTTTAAAGCGCGGGCGTAAGCTGAGACTTGGCTGTAAACAGGCCAGTTTTAACTGCAATAGCTGACCAAGGATCGCTTCACTGCTGTCTATATCTGTGCCTGTTTTTACCTGTAAACAGTGCTCAACTAAATCCTCTATCAAGCACCCTAAGGCTCGCACTTCAATGGCTTCCATCGCCTCTCTTTGCAATAAAGGCAGTTGGCTTAAATTCGTCGCAGCGCCAAAATCACCGAAGAGGATCTCTGCATGAGAATTGTACATAGTGTTATGGGCGTAGATATCACCATGGCTAACTTGGTTATGATGCAAATGAGCAAGACCCGATGCCATCTGTTTCAGGATCCGCAATATCTGTTTTAGTTCAAATTGAGTCGCATCGCAGAAGGTGTCTCGCGTGCAAGTCGAGAGTGATGGCGGCAGGCCTAAGTTTGATAATGAGTAGGAATAAGCTCCATCACTAGGCCCGAACAATCGGCTTGTTTAAGCTGTGCAACAACCTTAATCAGATTACTATGATGGCCCGCTTGCAAACAGTTAGCCAATTCATCTTTTGGATAACCGTCGCTGGTGACCTCCCCTTTGAATATTTTAACGGCAATATCAATAGGAGTTGTAGCAAGCACTGCGGGTTGCTTAAGCCATTTAGCGCGGTAAATCACACCCGATGCGCCTTGGCCTATAATCTCTTTCAGTTCAATATCGTCAAGGGTCACACTTGGCATGCTAGCAGCGGTGTCTGGCTCATCAACTGCCGCTTGCAGCTCTAAACTAAGCGGACTGCCATCAAGTGCTAACCAACTCAAGCGTGGTAACTGAAATAGCCAATTGGGAAATGCCTTGAAAGCATTAGCCGATAACCGCGCAAGCTCAAGACTTGTGCACTTAGCCATACTATCAGGTAGATGAGTTAACTGATTACCAGCAAGCGCTAGCTTCTGTAATCTGTGCAAACGCCCCATATCGTCAGGCAAACTTTCAAGGTTGTTATCGGTTAAAATTAACCAGCGGGTATTATCGGGTAGTGCTTTTTCAGCAAGTTGCTTTAAATTGTTCGACTTGAAGCTGATCATTTCAAGCTTAGGGCACTGTGCAAGCGCTAGAGGAACAGATTCAAAGCAGTTATTGGTTAAAAATAGAATTTTTAGCTGATGCAGCTTATGTAAATCATCAGGTAAATCGCTAAGCTTATTATCCGATAAATCGAGTATTTCTAAGCTATCTGCCAAAGAGAAGATCTCTTGTGGAAACTGCACCAAGCCTTCAGCAATCTGTATGCGTTTAATTCCCTTTAATTGCCCCGATTTTAACTGCTCTATTGTATGCAAAATCTTAACCCTAAATACCGCTGAAAAATAGCCGGCAATACTATACGATTCACCCGCATAGAGAAAGACATTGAAAAAATGATATGCCCGTAAGCCGCACACCAACAGGCATTAGCCAAAAAGCATAATGCCAAACATGATCTAAAGTCGCTTATCTAGGCTGGTACTATATTTATTGTCGCGCTCAATCCTTAATAGATCTTGCCCCTTCGTTATCGCAATCACAGCTTTAGACTTAAACTCTCGACGATAAAGCGTTATCACTACAAAAATGCTGGCGGCAATGAGTGCTAAAGGGTGAAAGAACCAACACAGCGCAGCCATTGAAAAATAGTAAGAACGCAGCCCAAAATTGTATGTGTGCGCAGCTTGATCTTGCACGATAGCCATCTGTTTTGCATAACGACGTAGATTCTCGTTTTCACCTGTTTTATCAACGGGCGCCGCGCCAACCATCACGTTAAGAAAACCATATTGGCGCATTGACCAAGTAAATTGAAAGAAAGCCATCACGAAGATAAAGGTCAACATCCCAAGTTTTACCTGAACTAAGGCATGGTTAGGCTCTGCGGCAAAAGGAATTGTCGCAATCACGGCCTCAAGGCGTTCGACTTGAGCAAATAACGTCAACACACCTGCGAGAACTAACATGGTTGTTGAGGCAAAAAAGGCAATATTACGCTCAAGGTTTGCCAATAACGCAGCTTCGCCTACACGGATCTCACGGCCAATTAATTCGTACATCCAGTGAATTCTATGTTGGTGTAAGCAACGGGCAATACAGTTAGTATCTTTGGCTTTGCGCTTGGCAAAGTGAGCATAGCCAACCCAACAAGTAATAAAACAGAATGGCGCGATAAGATCGAGAAACGAGATTGTCATGCTATATTCCATCAAGAAAAACAGGGTTAAATAATGCGCTAAGGCATTTCATTAAGATGTCGATATATTGCAATAAATAACGGGAAGGTCTCGTTAACGACACACTTAAATAAACGTGACTCACAAGGCCGATAACTTCGACTCTAAATCACTCTTTACGATTTCAAGGGCGGCAAGGGCAACATCTGCCGCTATCTGATTCGTTTCTAGTAACATAATCAAATCAACAGCAAGTTTAACCTCAGCAGATGCCTGTTCCAGCCCTTGTACTTGGACGTTATCACTCATTTTGGGTTCGCCTAGCTTTTACGACAATATAGCTCGCTAGTATACTCAGTGCATTGACGGTTCTCAATTGAGAAAGCGTCAAGACGATTCAGCAACAATATTGACAATGCATTTCTTGTTCCAACCCGCATTATCATCAAACTAGTCCTTTATTCGCGCTGCAAGCCTATATATACTCGCTCTATTAAGGCACAACCTTCGTTGTGATTAGCAAACACAAAGGCAACAAATCTCTATGGCAAAGATGGATTTCTCGGTGATCAATGACACCACAGCAAAATCTTTTATTGAACAGAAAAATCTTATTAAGCGTGTATTCAAAGGCAATACTGTTCTGTGCCCAGTATGTAATCAAGCGCTTAAAATGAAATTACCAATAAAAGGTCAAGAAGAAAGCCTTGCAGGGATCTGCTGTAAAAAAGGCTGTACTGACATCGAACTTGATATGGAACTTGTACTATAAGTACAGCCTAATTTATCAATCGCAGCAGTTAAACACTGCGATTAAAAATGGCGACATGACTCGAGGTTATGCCGCCATGTTCAGTTTTAGCTCAATTAAAACTGGTAAGTCACTCCTAAACCAAACCCACTTGAAGCCATATCAAATAAAAAGTCATTATCTTCATAGTCAATATCCAGATATCTAAAGCTGTACTTTACATCCCAGTTATCTGAAAGGTTCTGGTTTAAGGTAAAATTTAATGCCCAAGAAAGCTCTGAACCCACACCAAAGCCAGCTAACTCAGCACGACTAATAAAATAAAAACTTTCGTTGATGGTCCATCTGTTTTTAAGGCCCAATAACGGGTCTACCCAATTATCGCCAAAACTCTGGTTCCTTTGTTGATCCACAATACGTACGTCTAAGTGATTAGCGACATCAACAAATCTCGCACCAATATAACTATACCCAAACGACTTGAACATGCTCATTTCAGAGGCCTTGCGCGAGTTCAATTCTAGGCGTATTAGCATAGGAATGGTAACTCCCTTTTAAGCTAGTGCAACAACGAAGTGGGCTTGCGCAAAGCCTTCTTCGATGGGTTTTAATGCACTTTCTGCTGCGTTATTGATCTTGCTAAGGGAACAACCATTAACTGCAATCAACGCCTTGCTTAAAGCGCATTAAATTCCCACTGAACCCTGCATCTTCAGGTGGCTTGGGTATATACCACTGCATATTACCTTGCTTTAAAAAGCGGTGTGCGGCGACCACATCTAATAACTTCTGCTTGGCGGTCAATTTCGCTGCAGCGTTATCAACTTGAGTATCATATTTCAGCTTCATATAGACTAGATCAACCCACATGTTCCAATTGCCTTTACTGGCCTGGAAATTAGCTAATACCGTCCCATCTAAGTTCTCAAAAATCTCACTAAATGACATATCGATATCAACGACAACTGGCTGACCATTTCGGTTTGTATAACCCGTCTGTCCCTGTTGATTCACCACCCAAAGATACGGCGATATCTCAAACTGCCACTCTTCAGCCAAAACATAAGTAGAGCTAGAAAGTAAGATAACGATAGAACATATTAACGACTTAAACATAGGCTTTCCGTTTCCATATTGAGTACATTACAAATTTACCTAGGGGTGGGATGGTGAACTCAGGCTGCTAATTTCCACACAAATTTATCTGCTAACAGTATGAATTAGAGCAAAATTAACCCATCACACGATGAAGACTAGTCGAAAATAGTCAATTTGTTAGCCCCAAGCGCTATCGTTTAATAAAAGACTCAATTAAAAAACTCACTAAATTGGGATTTTTAGCCTACCAGCGGGAGTAATGACACTTCGTACACACAAAACTAATGTCGTTGATACTGACACCGACAAGGTGACAAAAATCGCTACCGAAATAACCAACTGATACTTTATTGCAATCAAGGGATCAACACCGCCTAGAATTTGCCCCGTCATCATTCCTGGCAGAGTGACTAATCCCATGGTCGCCATCGACGCTAGGATGGGGGCGAAAGACTGCTGCATCGCAGTTTGTACAAAGGGTAAGCTTGCCTGACTAGCCGAAGCACCGAGTGCCAGCGCGCCATGATATTCGGCTTTTCTGTCATTAAATGAGCCGAAAAGACGCTGCAGTGCAACGATATTTCCACTGAGACAGTTACCTAATAACATGCCCGCGGTCGGAATAAGAAACTGCGCAGAGTATAGCGGCTGTGGTGATAGCAGATACACCATCATCAGCCATAACATAGGTAACATACCAAGTAGTAGCCCCGTAAATACCGATAAATAGAGGGGTCTTTTAGGCAGTTTAGCCTTGTTGATAATGGCGCTTGCGCCCACCAGCAGCATCACTAACACCCAAACTAAATTGACCCAAAGATTATCCAGCAAAAACAGATATTGCAGATATAAGCCTACCAGCACCAACTGCAACGTCATCCGAATGACCGCCCATAGCATGTCACGAGTGAGCGCTAAGCGAAAATATCGCCCTATCGATATCGGAACCACAAGCACCAGCATAAACAGACCTAACTGCAGCCAACCTATATCCATTTACACTTTTCTCTAATCGATAAACCTGCGCCATAATATAGCCAATACCGAGCTAAATAAGTACAGCTTCCTCGCTAACAAAATATTCACCGATTAAGAAAAACTTGATCGATATCTAATGAATTCACATCTTGCCTTGCTAGACTCTGGTCACTTTTTGCTATTTTAGAAACCATGATTATGAAGCAGCAACTACTTGAACGATTCTTACGCTACGTCAGTTTTAACACTCAGTCTGACGCAGACAGCCAACGTATCCCTAGCACTGACAACCAGTTTGTTTTTGCTCAGCACCTTCGTCAGGAGCTTATCAGTCTTGGGTTTGACAATGTGCAGCTATCAGACAAGGGCTACTTAACGGCAACGGTTCCCGGCAACGTAGAAGGTGCTCCTTGCATCGGCTTTATTGCCCATTTAGATACCGCTCCAGACTACAGCGGAGAGAATGTATCGCCGCAAATCATTGAAAAATATGATGGCAAAGAGATTCAACTCGGTCTTGAAGCCGTGCTGTCACCAACAAAATTTAGCAGCTTAAACCAATACTTAGGGCAAACGCTTATCACCACTGACGGCACCAGTCTGCTTGGCGGTGATGACAAAGCAGGGATTGCAGAGATCATCAGTGCGCTGCACCATTTAATCATGCAGCCAGAGATCCCACACGGAAAAATAAGGCTTTGCTTTACACCTGATGAAGAGATTGGCCGTGGCGCTGACCATTTTGATGTTGAAGGTTTTGGTGCTCACTGGGCCTACACCGTTGATGGCGGTCAAGTCGGTGAGCTTGAGTATGAAAACTTTAATGCGGCCACAGCCGTCATCACCGCTACGGGTAACAACTGTCATCCAGGAACTGCGTTTGGCGTAATGGTCAACGCGCAAACTATCGCGGCGCGTTTCCACGCAAAAATGCCGTTAAAAGACACTCCAGAAAATAGCCGTGACTACGATGGTTTTTTCCACCTGATGAATATGGAGGGCGTGACTGAAAAGGCAACACTCACTTACATTATTCGTGATTTCGATTTTGAACTGTTTGAACAACGTAAACATTGGTTGAGTGAACTTGTTGATAAGTACAATGCAGAGCTAAAAATCGGTAACTTGGCAGTAAAGATTGAAGACTCTTACTTGAATATGAAGCAGCAAATTTTGCCGTACCCCCATATTATTGATATAGCAAAACAAGCGATGCAGAATCTCGGTATTGAGCCCATTATTAAACCGATCCGGGGCGGTACAGACGGTTCTCGCCTCTCGTACATGGGTCTACCTTGCCCAAATATATTTACTGGCGGGCATAACTTCCACGGCAAGCATGAATATGTATGCTTAGAATCGATGGAACAAGCAAGTAACACCATTATCGAAATAGCTAAGCTAACCGCATTACATAAATAGGTAAGCCAGCAATCGAAAAATATAAAAGGCCTGTGATTACAGGCCTTTTTCATACGTTACGTTAATCGCTCTATTTTTTCTTGGAAGCAAAAAGTATTTGCTTCCCTCTGCGCGCTCTCTACACTTAGCCTATTCATATCCAATATAGAAATAATCCAAATGAACGCTGCAATCATTGGTGCCACGGGACTCATTGGCCAATTACTGCTACAAAAATTGATTAATTCAGAGCGTTATGAGCACATTTTAGTGCTCGGCAGAAAGCAGCCTCAATATCGACTCGGGCAACATACCCAGATCACTTTCTTACAATGCCAACTCAGTGAACTCTCTAACCTCGACTTACCTTATCCTATACAACAGGCTTTTTGTTGCCTGGGTACCACAATAAAAAAAGCGGGTAGCCAAGCGGCTTTCATCGCGGTAGACAAAACCGCTTGTATCGACTTTATTGCCAGGTGCCAAGCCGATAATAATTATGTGGTCACCGCCCTTGGCGCAAACAGTCAGTCGAAGACCTTCTATAATCGCATAAAAGGTGAGACCCAAGAAGAACTTGCAAGCTTGCTAGATAAAAACCAACAGCCAAGCTCGCCCAAGCGATTATGGCTATTTCAGCCGAGTTTACTGTTAGGCGAACGCACTGAAACCCGTCTATTAGAAGATATTGGCAAATCATTTTCTCGCTTAATATCACCGCTATTTGTCGGCGTGCTGCAACAATATCAACCGATTGAAGCCGAACAAGTTGCCAACTCAATGTTCGCGCATGCGTTGTCAGCACAAGAGCAACCGACATCAATACAGCGAGTGACATTGGTTTCAAATATCGAAATGCATTCATCTTAGCCCTTATTCAAAGGCTCATTTAAAAGCTTGTCCCGTGAGTCAATGCTCACAATAGCTATTGACTCACTCCCCATAGCATCATTTAAAATAGCGCCCTTTATGCAGTCGTAATCGAGAACCGCTTTGAAGCTAAGTACACGCCTACAATACATCAACAGCCTGATTAACACTCAATACGAGCATATTTGGGATTGCTGCTGTGATCATGGCTTATTAGGCGCCGCACTGCTAAAGCGAAACGCCGCAAGCAATATCCACTTTGTCGATGTTGTGCCAAGTTTAATGGCTGAAGTGAAAAGTAAACTGCAGCGATTTCATCCAAATTCAGACCGAGAAAAACGGCAGACTTCAACAAACACAAGAAGCCACTGGCAGGTGCATTGCTTAGATGTTGCCAAACTCAATTTGGCTGAAAAAGAGCAGCGGCAATTAATCATCATCGCAGGTGTTGGCGGCGAGCTGACCATTGAGCTGGTGCGACAAATAATTTCCCGCCACCCACAGCATTCACTTGAGTTTATTCTGTGCCCTGTGCACCATATTTATCAAGTCCGTACAGAGATGCAAAAACTCAGCTTAGGCTTAGTGAGTGAGCATTTGATGCAAGAAAATAAGCGTTTCTACGAGATATTGCATTTATCAACTGACAGCCATAGAGCAATCAGCCCAGTAGGCTCTATGATGTGGGATCATAGCCGCGAATTAGATAACGCTTACTTACAGAGTACGCTAAAGCATTACCAAAGAATGGCGCTAGGTTTGGAAAAGGCTAATTTAACCATCGAGCAGCTACACGAGAAAACAGACGTTGAGCAGATTATTGCTGATTATCGAGCCTTAACCGCTCAATAAGTATCGCTGTGCACAACCCAGTAAACAGCCCGTCATTTGCAGCGGTAGCCGGTTAACGCCACTTTGTCTCTATAGGGTATAATCCCGCATCTTTCATTTAGTCCCCATAATCAATACGAGCTGAGCTGACCCATGCGCCTGTTAAAATCGACCATTCACGCCGACATCGCCCACCTTAGCGCTAATGAACTTGCGACTAACAGCTTTCACCGCCAAGCGGCACGCGGCATTATTCTTAAAGGCGAAGAGATCTTAATGCTCTACACCGAGCGCTACCATGACTACAGTATTCCTGGTGGTGGCGTTGATGACGGTGAAGATATTCGCAGCGGACTTATTCGCGAATTAGAAGAGGAAACTGGGGCGCAGCATATCGAGATCATCAGTGAGTTTGGCCTATATGAAGAGTTTAGGCCTTGGAATAGAGATGGTTTTGATGTGGTACATATGGAGTCCTTCTGCTTTGTTTGCGATATTCATCCAGAACTAGGTGAAACCAAGCTAGAGGCCCATGAGATCCAAAATGGGATGACGCCGGTTTGGATTAACATTCATCAAGCCATTGCCCATAACGAACATACAATGGCCAACAGCCCTAAGAAAGGTATGTCGATTGAACGAGAAACCTTTTTGCTCAAGCAAATTGTGGCAGAGCTTCTATAAAAAATTGTACATTTTGGTTTGATATAGAAAAGCGTGGACTTATAACTCATCCACGCTGTCATCACTATTTGTCGCCTTGAAGTTTCACAACCGCTAATTCAAGCCTTTTAATCTCACGAGCAGTCGCGTTGCGGTTCATCTCATTATAAATCCACATCTTAATCGCAATCTGCATCATACTTGCCAAGAGCAGCATTACGCCCCACTTGATTAGCGCTACCGGACTGACAACCACAAAAAAGAATTGATAGCCGGACCACAACATAAGTAAGCTCAACAGGAAGGCGATGATGCTCATTAATATCATCCAGCCGCCCAAACGCCCTTTATAAGCATCGCCCAGCATAGCAAACAGGCTTGGATCACGCTTAAGTTGACGATCTATCTGCTCTGACTCTTTTAACACCTGCTGACGGTTCTTTTCATCGATTGCCATACTCTTTGCTCCTATATCAATATTGTTCTAACCGTCTTGATCTAGCTGCGGTATGCAAATATAACCGCACTTTATCTGTTTTTAATAAAGACGATGCCGCCAGCTAAAAGGTTTATGCAAATGGTAAAAAAGGGAGCATAGCTCCCTTTTATTCATACTCTGCACTAAAACTATGCCTAAAACTAAGCCTTTAGCTCGATTTCAACTTAAGTGTGAGTCTCAATCTAAAAATAGACAAATAGATTGATAATCATTGCGTTAATAATATCGATAAAGAAACCACACACTAGCGGTACAATAATAAAGGCTCTATGAGCCGCACCGTATTGCTGAGTCACGGCGGTCATATTCACAATCGCGGTTGCAGTCGAGCCCAGTGTGACACCGCCAAAGCCTGAGCAGATCACCGCCGCCTCATAGTCTCTGCCCATCATTCTGAACACCACAAAAATGGTGAATACCACCGACAAGAACACCTGTACAGACATGACTACCGAGATATACAGTAAGCTACCTTCTAGCTCCCAGATTTTAAGGCTCATCAAAGCCATAGTTAAGAACATACCTAGGCAGATATCTTGAATAAGCGATAAGCCTTGTGAAGCATCTTCCAGATAGGTTCTATCTTTAACCGCTCTACGGTTGATGATAACCCTGCCCACATTACCGATAATAATACCGGCTAATAAACAGGCAACGAACATCGGCAGCTTAACCCCAGCTTCTTGCAGCGATAAATCAATAAAATAGCCAATAATTAATGTAACGTTTAGCCATAACCAAGCACGCAGTACACCAAAGTAATCGACCTTAATATGCGATGACCCGGCTTGATGGCTGGTACCGATATCAAGATCTGAATCTTGATTCGCTTTCACATTGTGTCGCTTCATCAAATATGCCGCAATTGGACCACCAATCACACAAGCGGAGATCAGCCCTAACGTATTTGATGCTATGCCGAGCTCGCTCGCATTGACGATACCCAGCTCTTCCACAAAAGTGGGTGTCCACGCCATTGCGGTTCCCACACCACCTATGAGTGCTATTGAGCCTGACATCAAGCCTGCCTTTGGATCTAGGCCAAATAATGAGGCTATGGTTACGCCAGTAAAGTTTTGCAAGAAGATGAAAACACTAGCCAACACGATAAGAATAAGTAAAGGTTTGCCGCCCTTAATTAAGGTCGCAAAATCTGCCTTTAAGCCAATACCCGCAAAAAAGTATAAGAGTAAGGTGTCTCGAACACTCAAGTTAAACTCAATTTGAATATCGAAAGCATAATAGAGAATACCCACGATTGCTGCGCAGGCGAAGCCACCAACGACGGGTTCAGGAATACTGTACTTTCTGAGCAACTCATAGCGAGAAATAATATATTTACCAATAAATAGCGCGATTATCGCAAAGGTAAAAGACACAAAGTCCCTAATTTCAATTAAATGTGGTTCCATGACAATGAGTTCATCCATAAGCAAAGGTAAAAAGAAGTATCGGTAAACAATTAAGATTCGAGATATGTAATATCGCAAAAGCTCACTTGCAGCTCAATCCACACCGAGCAATACACAACAATTAAGCATCAGTATCATAAACAAAAAGCAACAATATTTCACCTATTTACGCCACGATTAAGCCTGCAGTAAAGCAATAACGGCTAACTCTGTTACCCACATCTCGCAAAACCTCTTAACGGGACGTTTGTTGCTTATACCCTAACCCACCACATACAACGAAAGTAATAGCCAAGCCCGTAAAAACAAGAAATCCTCAGCTATAAAATCAAAGCGTAAGCGACTCTAAAACATAGTAAAAATAAAAATGCAAATCACATTCACCAGATAAAAATACTAGTCTAGCAAGCTCAATTAGTAACTAAGAATCACAGCTTTAATACCAATGCTGGACGCTACTAGCATTGCTTATCGGCATAATTCTTGGCGCTTACAAAGCAAATAATATCGCCATATCGCAAATTATCAGAATATATACCTAGTTTTGCATTATTAATATAAGGCCGAACTTGGTTAGTAAACACAGCGTTTTTGTTGTCGCTTCGAGAAAACAAAATTAAATTATTTTTTGATTTTTAAGACTGCAGAATTGGAAAATTTCGGCTCAGATTGAGCCTAAGAATTGAACATAAAACTTCACTTTTACATTAACCGTATAAGGATATTACTCATGAGAAAGCTACTTCCTATTGCAGCAGCTATCGCAATTGCTCTAAACCCAGCGTTAGCCTTGGCTAATGATGCAAGCATTAGCCAAGACGGCAGTTCAAACACAGCAGCAACAACTCAGTCTGGGGCGGCTCAAGTAGCGAATACCAGTCAAGTTGGTATCGGTAATACAGCAATAGCTCTCCAGTCTGGTGCAAACCAAACGACGACTATCACCCAAGAAGGTGATAACAATATCACCAACACCACACAGTCAGGTTCTGCACAAACAGCAACCGTTAACCAGGTAGGTAGCGGTGATGGCTCAACAGTCAATGTTATCCAGTCTGGCGTCGGTCCTAATAGCGCGATGGTTAACCAAGAGCATAATTTTAATAGCACTGCAGATGTTACCCAAGACGGCAGCAATAATGGCGCGATCGTTAATCAGTTACATGTCAATGATAGCGCTGCCAACGTGAGCCAAACAGGCGATACCAATAGCGCAGATATTCGTCAGCATGGTTTTGGGATTCATAACCCAGCGGGTGCAACGATTAACCAAGATGGCCAGCGAAATACAGCTTCAACCAACCAAGACTTATCAACTGATGCCTATGCTGAAGTAACACAAACAGGCAGCGATAACACTGCAATCGTTAACCAATTAGCCGATTCAGTTAATTCTAAAGTCTATGCAACCCAAACAACCAGCAATGCTTCGGTGACCGCAACGCAAACAACGGCTGATAACTCAACCATTACAACGCTGCAAGAGAGCGACTCTAACTCAAGCATTACCGCAAGCCAGTCTAACGGTACAACTAACACGATTAACGTCACTCAAACAGACTTCACTACAGACTCTACTGCATCGGTCAGCCAAAATGGCAGTAATAACGCAATGACGGTTTACCAAGAGCACGCCTACACCTCTAACGTTACCGTTTCGCAAGACGGTACAGGTAACATGGGGTCTGTCAATCAAGAGCACGTAGATAACAGTGCAGCCTCAATTTCTGCAACAGGTGACACCAATACTACCGTTATTCGTCAGTTCGGTTTTGGCTGGCACGAGCCGGCGTCAGCAACTATTACCACTGTTGGTAACTTGAACCAGGTTAATATCAACCAAGACACCTCTTTTGAAGCTATAGCAACTGTAGAGCAAAATGGTAATAGCAACATTGTTGATATCGACCAAGTGAATGAGTCAGATAGCTCTTCAGTTACCGTCACTCAACTTGCAGCAAGTGAAGCGGGTAACGTGACGGCTCAACAAAGTGCAGCTGTGAATTCAAGCATTACGGTTACCCAGTCGGGTGTTAATGGCACATTCGCAACGGTTAACCAGCTAAACGGCTCAGAACTCACAGCTTCAGTGACTCAAACTGACACTATCGGTGGCTCAGCGTTAATCAACCAAGAAGGTGTGGATTTAGATGCCACGGTTATGCAAACCGGTGAAGCTAATAATGCAGATATTATGCAAACCAATACCTTAAATGTCGCCAGCGTGCAGCAGTATGGTGAATTTGGTACGGCTGATATCGACCAAGCTGGCGCCGATAACGATGCTTTTGTTAACCAAGCTGGCGGTGAGTTTAACGACGCTTATATCGAGCAGCAAGGTGATGGCAACCTAGCAAACATTAGTCAGGATGGCTTTGGTGATATGGCTGCACATAACACAGCGTCTATCACGCAATATGGCACAGCAGATACCGCATCTATCACTCAAACAGGTGGTTTCGGTAACTCGGCAACGATTGTACAAAACTAATATCAGTTTGAAAAAGTAGTATTAGTTTAAAAAAGTCGTATGACAAAAAAGGGGAGCTCATTAGCTCCCCTTTTTATTTATACAGCTAGAAATAGATTATTTCGCGTATTCAACTGCAATATTAGCCGCAAGCTTTGCGTTATTAAACACAAGCTCAATATTAGCCGCTAAGCTCACGCCTTTTGTGGTTTCTGCCACTTTAGCCAGTAGGAATGGCGTGGATGCTTTACCAAAAATGCCTTTACTGTCCATTTCAGCAACGGCATCAGCAATCACTTGATCAATCATGGCACGGTCTAGTTGGTGAGCTTCAGGGATTGGGTTAGCGATAACCAAACCGCCCTTCAAGTCCATGTCCCACTTTGCCTTCATTGCAGCTGCAATTTGCGCTGGCGTATCTAACTGATAGTCGACACCGAACTCACTTTCACGCGTGTAGAAAGCGGGTAACGTACTCGTTTGATAACCAACAACCGGAACACCTTGAGTTTCTAAGTATTCAAGGGTTAAACCAATATCCAAAATAGACTTTGCACCAGCACATACGACTGCTACGTCGGTATTGGCCAGTTCTTGTAGGTCGGCAGAAATATCAAATGTTTGTTGTGCGCCGCGGTGTACACCACCAATACCGCCAGTTGCAAATACTTTAATACCCGCCATTTGAGCTAAGATCATCGTCGATGCGACTGTTGTTGCGCCGTCAACTTGCTTAGCAACGATAAATGGAATGTCACGGCGGCTTGTTTTAATCACATCTAAACCGGCTTTACCCAAGTATTCGATCTCTTCATGAGTCATCCCCACTTTCAAGCGACCCTTTAAAATCGCGATAGTTGCGGGTACTGCACCGTTATCACGAATAATCTGCTCTACTTTCAGCGCCGTTTCTACGTTTTGCGGGTAAGGCATGCCGTGAGAAATAATGGTCGATTCTAATGCAACGACTGGCTTACCTGCTGCTAATGCGGCTGCAACTTCTGGATTAATATCTAGGTACTGCTCTAACATAACGACTCCTTGATAACTCGCTTAACGGAAATTTCAGACATATTTGGGTTTATCGTTGCTAAGTGAGAAAGTGCGACGACCGCAGCTCCCATAGCAAACTGTGTAGATTCTTCAGTGCTCCACTCTTGGATCCAGCCATGGGCTAATCCCGCAAGGAATGCGTCTCCCGCACCATTGGCATTCACCATAGACACGGCCATAGCAGGGACTAATGCTTGTATGCCTTCATCGCTATAAAACACGCCATCAGCGCCTAGACTTAAGAAAATTCGCTTAACACCTTGGTTATGGAACCAATTGGCTAACTCTGGCAATTCTTCATGACTATTGATAGCAATCCCAGAGAGTTGCTCAGCTTCTTTAAGGTTCGGTTTTAAGGTATGAATTGAGCTTAAGAAAGGCGCTAACTTTTTGGCCTTTGCACAGGAAACTGTATCGACAAAAATCGGTCTATCGGAAAAATTACTTAAAATATATTCCAAAGACTCTGCAGATAAATTGGCATCAACAATAATCAGATCGGCTCGCCTTAACACTTCTTCATGCGTCTTTAATACCGCAACGCTGAGTCTATCGAGTATTGCCATGTCATTAATCGCAACATGCATATCGCTGTCGCCATCAAGCACTGAGAGGTATGTTGAAGTGGCAAATTCATCCAAATGAATACAGCCTTTCATATCGATACCAGCTTGCTGACACTGGGTCATAATCATTTGACCGTAGGTGTCTTTGCCTAGCGCACTAATAAGATGAGTATCAGAACCTAATCGAGCTAGGTTTTCTGCGATATTTCGGCCAACACCGCCTGGTGAGCAGCTAACGCTGCCGGGGTTTGAATCGCCAACTTGTAGGGTATGTAGGGGACGGCCAAGAATGTCCATATTGGCACCGCCAATGACGATGGCGTAACGTGATTCAGCAAGAATATACCCCTTACCTTTTATCACGCCTTTATGGGTCAAATTCATTATGTGTCCAGCCACAGCTGAGCGGCTGATCCCCAATTGATCTGCAATGCTTTGCTGTGGGATCAATGGGTCTTGTTTAAGTAGTGCTAGTATCTCGAGTTCGCGTTCTGTCATTATAATTATCCCGTCGACACGGCCAAACAAACTTTTGTTTGGATACCAAACTTTAGTTTAAACTTGTACCAAGGGTATGCTTAATAAACAGAATATTCAAGAGAAACGGTTTTAATTCGAAGGAATTGTGATCAAAGTAGTGAAACAATTTTGTCTAATATTAGGCCGGCATTATTCCAATCAGTATAAAAAGTTGATCGACTCAAAGCGCTTTTTAGCAAACTAATTCAAGGCGAATAGATAACATAATGGTGGTTCCTTTATGAGTTCATTCAACGCAGAAGTAGGCTGCCAAATCACGCCTTGCAGGCGAGTTTTAGCGGTTATAAGACTGTGTTAACGAGCTTAAACGTAGAATAGCTATGTTCGTTGTGAGCCGCATAAATGCACAACTAGATGGATATAGGAAGTTGAGTAACGCTGAAGCTGTTACCGGGAAGCAATTAATGTTTTTGCCTCTGAAGCACTGAACTCTGCCTAAGCAGTCAAATCTTAATATTGATGAGTATTACTGCGAATAGGAGTGAGTTAAAGGCTCGGTAATCACGAGATAAAACACTATGCCTAGCTATAGAAGCCAATCCCAAGACAAGGATATAAATAACCAAAAGCGAAAGGTAACAATAGGAAACAAAGGGATTATCGGGGATATAACTCAATAAAAATTAATCGTTCAGAAGGCTAGCTCACTATTGATCAAACTAACGAGTATAAAAAGGCCATCTTGGTAGATGGCCTTCAAATTAGTTAACCGTGATTAAAGCCGGATGACTCTTCAGAATCACTATTATGTGAAATAGGATGTTTAGCAAAAAAGTCCACACAGTGCTTTAAGTCTACTACGAGCAAATCTGCTTGGTCGCGGCTAAAGCCATGACGAACTAAAATACGCATAATGACAAGGTCTTCTCTTTTAGGCGGCATAGCATACGCCGCTATCTGCCAACCTCTAGAGCGAATACGATCTGATAGATCAAATAAGTTAAACCCTGGGTCAACCCCTTCTTTTAATGACCAACTCATCGCAGGGATCCCGCCATGGCCATCATAAATAATTTCGAACATACCCAACTTTTCAATCTCACTCGACAGGTATTGAGCAGTGTCATAACAAGATTGATGGATCTTTCTGTAGCCTTCTTTACCTAAGCGTAAGAAATTATAGTATTGCGCCACGATCTGCCCACCAGGGCGAGAGAAGTTTAGCGCGAAGGTAGGCATGTTACCGCCCAAATAATTCACGTTAAAAATGAGGTCTTGATCTAATGCTGAAGCATCTCGCCAAATAACCCAACCGACACCTAGAGGGCTCAAACCAAACTTATGCCCTGACGCATTAATCGACTTAACGCGTGGAAGTCTAAAGTCCCACTCAAGATCTGGTTCGCAAAATGGCGCTAAAAACCCACCACTGGCCGCATCCACATGGATTGGGATATCGAGACCGGTATCTTTTTGTAATTGATCAAGCGCATCATGCACCGCTTTGACAGGCTCATATTGACAAGTAAACGTCACACCTAAAGTAGGCACGACACCAATCGTATTTTCATCGCATCGCTTAATCACTTCTTCAGCGTTCATAATTAAGCGATCCCCTTCCATTGGGATCTCACGTAATTCAATATCCCAATAACGTGCAAATTTATGCCAACACACCTGTACAGGGCCACAGATCATATTGGGTTTATCAGTCGGCTTACCCAGCGCTTTCATTTTCTTGCGCCAAGCCCATTTAAGTGCCATACCACCTAACATCGCCGCTTCGCTTGAACCTGTAGTCGAGCAACCTAAGGTGTTTTCTGCATCCGGTGAATTCCATAGTTCTGCGAGCATATGGACACAGCGAGCTTCAAGTTCTGCAGTTTGAGGGTATTCATCTTTATCGATCATATTCTTATCGATACATTCATCCATCAATTGATGGACTTCATCTTCAACCCACGTTTGACAAAATGTCGCTAAGTTTTGGCGAGAATTACCATCCATCATTAGTTCATCATGTACGATTTGATATGCATGACGGGGATTATTCTCCTGATCCGGCATCTTATATTTCGGCATTGATAATGACAAATCTGACGATGAGTAAATATCATCTAGAAGGTCGTCACGTACAGAATCTTTTGCATGAAGAGGCATTGTATTTTACTCCATTGAATTAAATAAAATTTCCTACTGCTGATGATGCACAGCTGATATAACCAACATAAAAGATAGTTGGTTGTGCTGCAAGACACAATCAAAAATAAATCGTAAATAAATGATAAAATCTCAAGATAAAAAACCACATAAAGTTAAATATGCAGCGACAAATAACACAACTAAAACCAACGCTAGGCTTTTCATCTAATAAGGTAACCTTAAAATAACCTTAAAACAACTATATAGGTCACCAATAAGCTTAATTTACAACCAACTAAACAGCCAGTAATTAGAATGATTTGTTCAAAAAATGTAGATATATAAGCTAAGCAAATTAGTGATAAGCACTTCGATACTTTGCAAACTCTATTCAATAAGGCTGCTTTTCCATTTTTTATTGACATTAATAGTGTCGATTTACACTGAAGTAAGTTGTTTGTAACAAAGTCGAATGATGGTTTGGAGTGATGCAGACACGTGTCCTATTACAATAGGCCTTACGACAATATAATAAAGTGCAGCACACTTTAGTTTTTATGCAAACGACTTATAACGAGAGCTTGGCCCCTACAATACCCAACGCCTAAATGATCACGACCTAAACAAGTGACTGCTGAAGCGATTACCTTAAATGCGATGTCTCACATTTTATAACCATCAAATAAAACTAAGCTTATTAGAAGTCGTCGCGACGATGACAGTCGCTCTTTCGCATCTCATCTGCTTCAGCATCTAAGCTACGAAAAAGTGACTAGTTGTATTCGCATGTCTGCTTGCTTATGCCATTAAGCATCTTCTTCATGCATATAGCTCTCTATCAAGCTAATTTGCTCCGCCAGTTGTTCCTCAGCCTTAACTAATCTATAGCAGCCATGTGGTAATTTTTCGAGGCTGATGCTATCTCCAGCAACAATATTTAACTGATCCACGACTTCAGCGGGTAGTATTAATCCGAGGTCTTTACCCATTTGGCAGATTCTAATTTGGGTCATTTTGCACCTACTTTTTGAAAATGATTACAAGCTATTCATGACGGATGCGCAGAGCAACTTCAGCTACAACTAAAAACCTATCAGTGCCTGCACGATGATCGAATTCGATTACTGAAATTATAGTAAAAGCTAACATCAATTGGACGGGAAAGGTTGATCGCGAATAATTCGTTGCAACTGACTTAACTCCAAACTAAAAAGGAGAGCTTATGCTCTCCTTTTCTATACTCTTTATTTCAAACAAAGCTGAGGGTAGCTAGATTTAGCGAAGTTTAAACAGATTCAGCTTGGCTTATGATGCTTAGTAATATACCTGTCTAACTGATTACCAAAAGCTTGCTTCTCGCTAGCGCCTATCGCCGCTGGCCCCCCTGTTTGTACGCCGCTGGCGCGCATGGTGTCCATAAAGTCGCGCATATTTAGAATCGACTTAATATTTTGCTCAGTATATAGCTCACCACGCGGGTTTAAGGCCACGCCGCCGTTATCTATTACCTCTGACGCTAGCGGGATATCTGCAGTGATCACTAAATCACCTGCGGTTAATAGCTTAACTATTTCATCGTCAGCTACATCAAAACCGGAAGAGACTGTTACTAGATTAATATAAGCTGATGGAGGAATACGCATCCAATGGTTAGCCACCAGTGTCACTTCAACTTTGGCCCTGTCTGCCACTCTAAATAAAATCTCTTTAATCACACCTGGACACGCGTCTGCATCAACCCAAACCTTCATTACTGCTCCTAATTTACCGTTAATAGATGACCGATTTAATGGCTTAGTCATGACAGAAACAAGCCATGGGGCAAAGCCCAACATTTAAGATCAAATACAGGTCAGATTTAATTAGCTACATTTTAACAGCTATCTCTCTTGAATGAGTAGCAACAAACACATTGCCTACGTTAGTATTTAGTCCACAGTTTCATCTTGCCGTCCCTCACCAAGGTTTTTCGAATGAGCCCATTTACTCCTAAGTGTTTTGATTTTTTAAACGAGCTTTCAGTCAACAACGATCGAGAGTGGTTTAAAGCCAATCAAACTCGCTATGAGGACTGTGTACGGACACCTGCGCTCGCGTTTATTGAAATGATGCAGCCACATATACTTGCCCTCTCACCGCGATTAACTGCGATACCCAAAAAAGTTGGGGGCAGTATGATGCGCCCACAACGCGACAGCCGCTTTAGTAAAGATAAGACACCCTACAAGACCAATGTCGGCATTCAGTTTCGGCATTTTCAAGCTAAAGACGTGCATGCTCCGGGTCTCTACCTTCACCTTGCTAACGACAGTTGTTTTATGGGTGCTGGTATTTGGCATCCAGAATCTAAAGCCCTGAACGCGATTAGAAGCTGTATTGATGAGAATCCCAATGGCTATAAGAAAGCACTTCGAGAATTGAGTAACCTAGGTTTTGAGATGCAAGGCAGCCAACTTATTCGCCCCCCTAAGGGCTATGACAAATCCCATCAGCTGCTAAATGAGCTTAAACGTAAAGACTTTATCGCCATAAAACCTATCTCCATCGAGCAGGTTTGCGCGCCTGATTTTACCGACTTTTTTGCTGCGGAGTTAGCGTCATGTCAACAACTGATGCGCTACCTATGTTTTGCGTTAGAGTTAGATTATTAAACCAAGTCGCTTAAGTAACCGGTAACTTCACATATCATTCCAATCGAACTAAAGATGAGATGGGTATTAAACGTTAGCTGCGATGAGTCCTTCGGTACATTCTAGTGTAGGCGTTTATATCAAGTGCCTCTACACTCAGTTACGATCTCTGCTACAATTGCGCCAGTTTTTATTTCCAGCCTAAACGGGCTGCTTCGGGCACAATTGTAATGGTAGAACCTTCATCATCCCCTCTAGACGCTTTCCAAGCTCAAACCTCTGCGCAAAAGCGAGCATTAAGTTATAGCAACACGATACATCAGCTTTTTTCGAGCGTGATGAATGAAAAGCTACCTGCTGACCGTATTGTTGGGGAGTACTTCAGAACCAACAAGAAGCATGGTTCTAAAGACAGACGCGTCATTCGAGAGAGCCTATTTGCGCTATTTCGTTGGTGGGGTTGGCTCAAGCAGATCCACACCAGCGAGCAACAAGATGCCAGTTGGTTTGCTTGTTTAACAATAGTGGCTGAACTCGAAGCCCACAAATGGACTCAATTTAGCGATGCTTGGCGTGAGTTTGCCAACCAGTCTGAACAATTTAACTTAAATGCTAGCGAGCAATTGCTCCCAAGTGTCACTGATAAATGCCAACGCGTACAACAGCTTCTTAATGATGACGCGATTAGCGTAGACCAGCTGTTACCAGAGTGGTTTTGGCAAGTTGCTCAGGTCGATAAAACAAAACAGTTAGCGATTGTTGAAGCCATGTGCTCTCGCCCACCGATTTGGGCGCGTGCACAGACCTTAACTCAACAGCAAGTTATCGAATCACTGGCTAATGACGACATCACGGCCATCGCCAGTGAATACTTTGACGATGCCGTAAGCCTTGGCCACAAGAATATCAACCTTAATGCAATTGGTGCGTATCAGCGGGGTGAGTTAGAAATTCAAGATCTTGGTTCTCAAGTTATTGGCCAGATATGTGCCCCAAAATCCGATGATAAGTGGTGGGATACCTGCAGTGGCGCTGGTGGTAAAACCTTACAATTACGTTCGTTAATGCTTAAGCAAGACTCTAGCGCTATCGGTACGATAATCTCTTCAGATATTCGTCGAAAGCCTTTAGAAGAACTAACCAAGCGCGCTAAACGGGCAGGCTTTAATGGTATTAGTATTGCCCCATGGAAGTCTGACGAGCTACCCGTTGCGAGCAACGCTTTCGATGGTGTACTGGTTGACGCTCCTTGTAGCTGCACTGGTACCTGGCGCCGTAACCCCGATATGCGTTGGCTCGATGACGAAAGTGTAGTGACCGATAAGCACGCCCTGCAGTTAGATATTTTGAGTCGCAGTGCCAAAGCGGTTAAACCACTAGGACAGCTCGTGTATGCAACTTGCTCGCTCTCACCTATCGAGAATGAGCAAGTGGTCAATGCCTTTTTGCTATCTAATCCTGAATTTGAGTTACAAACATTAACTCACCCGTTTACCGGTGAACAGGTCAAGATGCTCACTATTTGGCCTCAAGAAGCCAATACTGACGGCATGTTCGTTGCTAAAATGTCCAAGCGATAACCCTCGTTAGCGAGACTCTTTGCCTTCAAAGACAATTTCAATCCAGATGTTTCAATAAAAACGCCACCTCTTGTATGGTAATGCTATTCGGATAAGCACTACTGTTTATATTTAAGTGGGTAGCGGCTGGGTATATAGAGCACTGAACGTGGAT